>SKLB01000219.1 GCA_007123465.1 Spirochaetales bacterium | reverse complement strand
TAGACCCCGGTATTGGCAGGGACCTGGGAGTGGATGATATCAACATTCAAGCTCTTGAACTGTCGCCACAGTTTGAGCGACGGAAAGACAAAGCGGCGCTCGCGCATCATGGGGAAAAAGTAGCGCACCGAGGGGAAACGAAACACGTGCGGGTCGCTGCCCGGCCTGCGCTTATAGTCGGGGCAGAAGAGGTAGACAGTGTGGCCGCGTTGCTGCAGCTGTCTGCGAAACAGGTCGATTGAGGTGATGACGCCGTTGATCTCGGGGCGATAGGTGTCGGTGAAAATCGCTATTGTCATGAATGCTCGATTTGCTGCGCGGTGCTGTTTGCTGTGCGCCGATGGGTTTCGCGCGTGGCCATCACCAGCATCTGAAGCCGATTCTCGATATTGGCAAAGCTGGTGTCCGGATCGTAGTCCAGCGAGATGACGTGAATGTCCGGATAGCGTTTCTTGATAACCTTTACCATTCCTCGTCCGGAAATGTGATTGGGCAGGCAACCGAAGGGATTGACAATCACAAACGCGTTGACTCCGTGATGCGCCATATGCATGATCTCGGCTGGAATCAGCCAGCCCTCCCCGGAGATAAAGGTCCGGTCGATAATACCGTCAACGTACGGAACCAGATCGTGCACATTATAGGGTGTTTCGTGCAGCCGGAATCGCCTCATGATCTCGCGCACGTGCCGCTCCACGTACACGTAGGTCTTTTCGGTGATACCCGCCAGTGCCATCTTCAACACCGGCATCGGTGCCAGATTGCGGCCGCCAAGCTCCTGATCTATTATATTCTGCCTGCGGAAGAAATCAACCACACCGGGCAGCACCGTTTCCATACCGTTGGCTTCCAGGTAGCGGGCGATATTGCCGTTGGCGCTGGGATGATACTTCATCAGGATTTCTCCGGTGATTCCAACCCGAGGTCGGCGTTCGCTGGTGTCTACCGGTACCGCATTGAACGCGGCAACCGCGCGGTCGAGCGCGCGCAGCCCGTGTTGCCACCCCTGCTCGAGCGCGGAGCAGAGGTCGGACAGGCTGGTCTCAAAGGTGGCATCGATCGATCCCTCGATGCGCTCGTAGGGGCGCAGGCGGTGCCGCATCAGCTCCAGGCCGTCGAGCATCGCAAGAGCCCACAATGAGCGTATCTGAAACAGCGGCGAGGCCTGGAACCCGGGGTGCAGTCCCTTGGGATCGTCGCCGGTGGTCATTATCGGAACGTCGCTGTAGCCGGCTTCATCGAGTGCCTTTCGCGCCAGCCCGGCGTACTGTCCCGCGCGACACGCATCGCAGTTCTTGGCCAGGCCGACCACCACCTCCGACTGGTGATGGTCATTCTGTTCCAGCCACGCCAGTACTTCACCGATGTTCACCTGCGCCGGGAAACAGATGTCGTTGTGCACGTAGCGCTTACCGAGCTCGAACGCGCGTTCGCCGGCCATGTCTGCAACGGCAACGCGCACGTTCTCTCTGGCGAGCACGGTGGCCATCACGCGCGAAAAGCCCGGTGACAGGTTGGGCGAGATAACGGTGCGCTGCGCGCGGTCCTTCTTGCGGTAGGACACCGGAAACGCCCTGGGCAGCGGTTGGACCGATGCCGCCCCGCGCTTCTCGCGCTCAGCGCGCACGGTCTCAACAAAGGAACGTACACGGATGTTCATCGGTCCGGTGGCTTCTCCCTCGTCGAGTTTGAGCGAAAGCAGCTGCTTGCCCGAACGCTCGCGCAGCATTCGAGCCATCTCGTCTGTTATCACCGCGTCGTGCCCGCAGCCAAAGCTGACGATCTGCGCCAGCTCGATGTTGGGGTGCTCCGCTGCCGCCATGGCAGCGCTGATCATGCGCGTATGCAGCGGTACGTAGCTCTCCATACGGCTCTGCTGCAGATCGTGACTGTGCAGGTCTTCGATGCCCTCCAGCGTCAACACCGGAATACCGAGGCGGGTGAAGCAGCGCGAGATGTTGTGATTGACCAGCGTATCGGCGTGGTAGGGGCGCCCGGCTATCAGCACCGCGAAGCGGTTGCTTCCGTCCAGTGACTGCAGAATACGCCGCCCCTTATCCGCCATAGCGCGGCGGAAGGCTTCCAGACTGTGCTCTGCAAGCCGGATGGCGCGCGCGGCAGCGCGGCCGCCGATACCGTAGGCCGACTCCAGGAACATGCGCGTCTGGGTGCGGCGTCGTTTTACGTCGTACCAGTGGAACACCGGGTAATCCATGCGAACACCAAAACGGCGCGCCGGCTCGTCGCTCTCGGCAACGATCATCGGGTAGCCCTGAACTACCGGGCAGACCGCGCCCGAGGCTGCGCCTTCTACTTCGGTAGGCATGCGGATCATCATCGGCATGAAGATCCGGTCAACGCTCTTGTCCACCAGGTCGCGCACGTGGCCGTGTGCCAGCTTGGCCGGGAAACAGACCGTGTCCGAGGGAATTCCCGAAAGTCCTGCGTCAAACAGCGCGTAGCTTGACGGGCGCGAGATCACCACCTCGAAGCCCAGCGAGCTGAACAGTGCGTTCCAGTACGGCATGCTCTGCCAGAACTCGAGCGTACGCGGAATACCGATGCGCAGTGGACGGTTCTCATCGCTCTTCTGCGTCTTGCGTTGCGTGATCGGCTTGAATCCTTCGGGCAGAAAGCTTCTGGTCAGTACCTGGTTGTGCAGCCGGATCATGTCGGGGGTCTGGTTGCCCGCGCGCGCGGCGGCAGCCGCGAGGCGGCGGGTCTCGG
>SKLB01000375.1 GCA_007123465.1 Spirochaetales bacterium | reverse complement strand
GGCACTCACCATCATCGGAATCAGCTTGCGGCTGACGTAGTAGCGGTCCATCACCGCGGTAGCGGTGATGTGAGACGCGGTCACGCGTCCCGCCATACCCAGCCGGTCGGTCAAAGCGCTCAGCGTCTCCACGTGGCGCGAGTTGGGATCGTCGCTCTCGTCGCAGTGCACATCAACCTGCAGACCGCGCTCCTGCGCAATCTGCATCAGCTCGTGCAGGCTGTCGCTGCCCTGCTGATACATCGGCTCGTTGTGGGGAATACCGCCCACCACGTCCACGCCCATGTCCAGGGCGGCCAGAAGCTGCTTCTTCACCGCAGGCGCCGAGTAGTAGCCGTCTTGAGGGAAAGCAACCAGCTGAATATCGATGCGGTCGCTGAGATCGGCCTTGAGCCGCGTCAGCGCACGCGCTCCGCGCAACTGAGGATCGCAGACATCCACGTGCGAGCGGATCGCCTGAATCCCCATGCTGAACGCGTGCGTGCAGTAGCGCTTTGCGCGCTCGTAGACGTCCTCCTCGGTGAGCGTCTCCTGCTTGTAGCGCGCCCAGTTGTCGATACCTTCGCGCAGGGTGCCGCTGGAGTTCGGCACGCGCGTGAGCACGGAATCAAGGTGAAAGTGTGCATCAACAAACGGCGCGATCGCCAGGCGACCCGCGCCGTCCACCGTCTGCCGAGCAGGCGCCTCGATCTGAGGCGCCACCTGCTCTATTTTGGTTCCGCTGACCGCGATATCCACCGGATTGGAATGGTTGGGCGTATGCACGTTTCTGATCAGCAGGTCGACCATGGTTTCCTCTGTGTAGCTGCGGCTCAGCTGGCCGAACTCTGGTCCAGCATCTGGTGCTCCTGACTCAGCCCCACCGCCTTCAGAATTATATCCAGAATGATGTATGCCACAACCGCCGCAACAATTCCGTTAATCGGCGGAACGCCGGGCGAAGTGTAGGCGATGATTGAAGCGATAATGTAGGCGCCGATGCCCGAGTAGTTGAGCTTCTTCAACTTCACTTTGTCCAGCCGCGGATACTTGCCTTTATGCTTGTAGAAGAAGTCCGCCATGATCACCCCGCCGATCGGCGGGATAAACGTACCGAGCAGCACAAGGTAGGGCACCAGCCAGCCGTACATGCCAAGGATAGCCAGAACAGTACCGATAGCAGCACCGATAATGGTCAACCGCTTGCGGTTCTCGGTGCGCAGCATGTTACAACCGGCAACCGAGAAGTTGTAGACCGTGTTGTCCTGGGTGGTCCAGATGTTCAGAAAGAGCATGATGATACCGGCCAGCAGCAGCCCCTGCATGGTCAGAACCTGGACGATATCGGCTTCCTGGTAGACAATTGCGCCGTAGGCGCCGGCAAATACCATCAGTCCGTTACCGATAAAGAAGGCAAACAGACTGGCAAGCACCGCTATCCTGGCCGTCTTGGCAAAACGGGTCCAGTTGGTTGCCTGCGTGCCGCCGCTGACAAAAGTACCAAACACAATGGTGATTGCCGCACCCCAGGTCATGGTTTCGCTCGGCACAATCTGCAACAGGCCCGACAGGCCGCCGACCTCGCGGGTTGAGATTCCGAAGCTCCACAGGATCAGGATCAGCATTGCGGGGACCGAAACTACCGACAGCCGCTCCAGGCCGCGATAACCCACGTACGCGGTCCAGCAGAAAGCGAACCCGAAGAAGATCATCAGCGGGATTGTGACTCCCGGCGCCAGCTCCAGTAACTGCACAAAGATGATTGCCACCGTTGCGGTGCCCCAGGCGTACCAGCCGATCTGGGTGAAACCGAGCGCAAAATCCGGCCACTTGCTGCCGGCGTCACCAAACCCGAAGCGCGCCAGCAGCACCGAGCTCAATCCGGTCTTGAAGGCTACGTAACCGAGCACCGCCACGTAGGCTCCCAGCAGCAGGTTGCCGATGACGATGACCCACATCAGCTGCGCAAATGGAAACGCAACTCCCAGGCTACCGCCACCCCACATGGTTGCAGTAAAGAACGTGAACCCGAGCAGAACAACCGATGTAGACCACAAACTCTTGCGGTTCTCCAGCGGCACTTCTGTCAACGGGAAGTCTTCCCTGACCTCGATCTTCTTTGGTTGTACAGAACTCATTCAGTAACCTCCTACGGCATCTGAACTGCAAGGATACGCCGGAGAGCTACACCCTCCAGGCCGTGGATTATAATCCGGGTGGTCAGCAACTGCAATGGGAATTTCTCGCCGCTGCGCCTACAACACCTCCAGCGCCTCGTGCGCCCAGTCGTCAATCCGGCCGAGTTCCCACGCCAGGTGCAGCACCGTGTAGCGGCTGCGGATGTCTTTGGCCCACGCAATCGAGGCAAACGCACGCTGCCGGTCCGTGACACCCAGATCGGCAAACCGCAACGGGCAGCCGGCCTGTTGCAGTTCCGCCCTGATAGATCGGTGCGTGCGCAACGTGCGCTGAACCTCTGCTTTCAGCTCGGGCCAGCTGTCGCGCAGCGCTTCCAGTCGTCCTCGCAGCTGATCGGGCGTCGGGTAGCCGGCCTTCGCGTGCGGCACAACCGCGTCAAACAGCACCCCGAAACGCTCGCGCAGCAGTTGCAGATAATCGGCCCACGGCGCCAGCTCTGCAACACGCGCCTCGATATCGAAGCTCTGCATGTCAACGGCCAGCAGCTTCTCGTAGACAAAAGCGGCAGCGATTGTCCCTACCCCCACCTGGCAGCCGTGAAAGTCGTGCGCCAGG
>SKLB01000357.1 GCA_007123465.1 Spirochaetales bacterium | reverse complement strand
CTCTGCAACACGCGCCTCGATATCGAAGCTCTGCATGTCAACGGCCAGCAGCTTCTCGTAGACAAAAGCGGCAGCGATTGTCCCTACCCCCACCTGGCAGCCGTGAAAGTCGTGCGCCAGGCCGTGAGCGTGCGCGGTCATATCGAGGTAGTGGCTGACCAGGTGCTCTCCTCCCGACGCGGGCGAGGAGCTACCGGCAATAGTCATGGCAAAACCGGAGAGCATCAGCGAGGCTGACAGCCGGTCGATGGCGTCGTGATCGCGCCGCGGCAGCTTTACGGCCACGCCGTCGAGCAGCTGTGACCCCTCTTCGATGATCTGCATCGCCTCGGCCGAATGGTGCGAGCCGGTCAGCCGTGCCGAAACAATCCAGTCCGAGTTGGAGACCGGCTTGGACATCAGGTCACCCAGCCCGCTCTGGATCATGCGCAGCGGCGATTCAGCCAGCACGTCCAGATCAGCTACGATGGCACGCGCCGGCTCGCACGGCTGGGTAGTCTTGACGCCGTGCTGCAGAATAGCGGCTATGCTGGAGGTATAGCCGTTCATGCTGGCAGCGGTGGCCACACAGGCCATCGGCAGGGCCAGACCGTTGCAGGCGTACTTGACGATATCGTTAATGGTACCGCTTCCAACGGCAATCGCCGCGGTGGCGCCGCTTGCTTGCAGCTGTTGGGTGCACAGCGAGATACTGTTATCATCGCACAGCGGTTGGTGTCCCTCCGGCGGCGGCGCAACATCGTAGCGCTGCCAGCGCGCTCCTGCGGCATCCAGGGTTGCAGCCAGTCGTTTGCCGGCTACCTCCCAGGTGTTGTCATCCACCGCCACCAACCATAAACCCTCGCCCAGTAACTCGTGCAGCGCCGGATAACACGCCTCGATTGCACCGCGGCGCTGGATGACCGCTTTGGTTGCCAGCCGGTCGCCGAAGCGCTCTATAGTTGCCTGCATCAGATCACTCATGGTTGTGCGTTCCTCTCTATTCGTCATAATCGAGCCGACTATATCACAGGCAGGCTGCGATGGTCAGGCACGTCGGACCGCGTGTAGACAACCGGCCCCAGCGCTGCTACGCTGTGCGCAGGTCAAGAGGGAGCATGAAGATACTAATTGCCAGCGCAGAGCCGGAAGATGCACAGCTGGCGGCGGACCTGGGAGCAGCCGGCATTCTCACTAACCCGGCCCTGCTGGCCCAGACGGGCCCTGATTGGCGCAAGCGGCTGGCTGCCGCCATGCAGCTGACCGACGGCCCGGTGCACATGCAGACAACCGAGCGCAGTACGGAGCGTATCCTGGCGCAGTTTGAACAGTTCCGGCGCCTGACCGGTGAGCGGCTGGTGGCAACTGTCTGCATAAGCCAGGCTGGAATGGCGGCGGCGCGCAAGCTGCAGGAGTCGCTGATACCAACCAATGTCACCGCGGTAGTGACGTTTAACCAGGCCACCGTTGCGGCGCAATCGGGCGCAGACTACGTATCGGTCGGCTTCGACAGAGTGGCCGAGGGCGGGCCCGAGAGCGTCGGGCACCTTATCGAGCAGCTTGCCGCCTACCTGGCTCGTCACAAGCTGGAAACACAGATCGTTGCTACCGACGTTCGCAACCCCGATCAGTACCACCACGCGGCTGAAGCCGGCGCCCATCTGGTAGCCGCGCCCGCCGGACTGCTGGCCACGATCATCAGTCACCACCTGACCACCCGCGCTATCGATGAGTTCGAGGTCGCCTGGAAATCGATCAAGACAATCAAGTAGCTACAGAACGCTACGCTATCGCTACGATGACTCCGCAAACAGCGCGGTTCACGGTATTCTCTCCCTCCTGCAGCACGAAGGCGCAGTGTTACGCGACCTAGAACGTCAGGTTCTGGGGTTGGGATGGCGCCTGTTTAAGCTGGGGCAGCGCGCCCAGGAGGATATGGAGATCCGCCGCATCGCGCGGAACTACATCAGTAATTTGAACCGGGACCTGGACGAGACGGTGCACCTGACGGTGCTTGATGGTGGTGAGGTGCTCTGCGTAGACTGTGTTGAGTCCACCAAGCGCCTTCGCACCTATCCTGTAATCGGTGTCCGCGCACCACTGTATTGCACTGCTGTGGGCAAAGCGCTTATGGTCTACATGCCGGTCAGGCGGGTGGATAAACCCGGTCACCAGGTGATGGCTACGGCCGACGAGAGCACTGCAGATATGCGAGTCCGGTCGGGACCTGAGAAGCGATACCAGGTAGGTCTTCTTATGAAGAAGCAGATCATCCTTTCCCTGATTCTGATTGCGGCTCTCTCCACGGGAGCCCTCTTCGCCGCGGGTAATCGCGCAAGCCCGGCCATGACGGGTATTCCCGTATCGGTATCCACCGCATGACTGCATCGCAGAGATTCTACACGGCGATCGGCCGGGGCGTACCCGATCGCGTTCCGGTCGTACCTAAGATCTATCTCGACCTTGCCGCTCGACTGACGGATCGGAATCTGCGGAACATGGTGGACGACGCGGGTGATGCGTTGTGGGCGCTTGTCGAGGCGGGACGCCTGTGCCGGGCGGACGCGGTGCGGCAGTTTCACGTGCCCCGGCGCCGCACCGCGATCCTGGACGGCCGGCTGGTGGAATTAGATCGCGCCGGTTCGGTCCTGGGACGGATCGATCTCGCCGGGGGATTGATAACCTGTCTGGAAGACCCGTCCCGTTTTGATCTTCAGGACGAACACTACGTGGCGTTCAACCACTACTGGAGCTGCCCGCATT
>SKLB01000113.1 GCA_007123465.1 Spirochaetales bacterium | reverse complement strand
GGCCTGCTGACCCAGAAGAACGCCGTCAAACTGGTGATCTGCTTCAATATCATGGAGACCGCCGCCCTGATCTTTCTGATTGCGCTTGGATACCGCGAGGGAGCTTCGATCCCGATCATTCATCCTGACCGCAGTCACTACGTCGATCCGCTGCCGCACGCGCTGGCGCTGACCGCCATTGTCATCGGTGCCAGCCTGACTGCCATCATGCTGGCCCACATAGCGCGCATCTACCAGCAGTACAAGACTCTCAATATCGACCGCATCAAGAGGTTGCGCGGGTGAATCACGTTCCGATTCTATTGATCATTGTGCCGCTTGCGGCACCGCCACTGCTGTTCTTCTCGGCCAAGATCTGGCGTGGTGCACCGCTGCCGATGGCGCTCCTGATAGCGGCGGCAACGGCGGTCTTGAGCGTCCTGGCGATAGCCGGTGTGCAGCACGCAGAGGTCCTGGTGTACCACCTGGGCGGCTGGTCGGCGCAACAGGGCATCGTGCTGGCGCTTGATGCGCTGAGCGTCATACTGCTGGCACTGATTCAGCTGGTCTTTCTGCCGGTCCTTCTTTTCCCCACAGATGCCCAGGGCAGGCTGCGCCGATTCAGCCTGATGTTCCTGCTTCTGGCCGCGCTGAACGGCATGGTGCTGACCGCTGACCTGTTCAACATGTACGTGTTCATGGAGATCGGCGCAATTGTCACCTACGCGCTGCTGAGCTACGGTCAGGACGAGGGCAGGCTGGAAGGCAGCTTCAAGTACCTGCTGATGAGTTCACTCGGAAGTCTATTGATCCTGTGGGCAATCGGGCTGACGTACTCGGCAACCGGCGCGCTGAATCTCGCCTACCTCTCGCGCCACTTTGCCGACGCTCCGGCGGCACTGCGTGCTACGGTGCTGGCGCTGCTGAGCTCGGGGTTCTGCATCAAAATCGGCGTGGTGCCGTTTCATGCCTGGAAGCCCGACGCGTACGGCTCGGCACCACCGGTGGTAGCCGCGCTGGCCTCTGCCGTGGTGGCAAAAATTCCGCTCTACTGCCTTATGCGGATAGTCTCACTGCTGTACGGGTTTGCGCTGCTGTCAGAGACGCATTTCCCGACTATTCTGGCGATCATCGGTGGCGCCTCGATTGTGGTAGGCCACGCAATGGCGCTCAAACAGCAGCGCCTCAATCGGCTTCTGACGTTCTCCAGCATTGCGCATATCGGCTATATTCTGGTGGGGTTTGCCGCAGCCACCGTTGGCAGCTTCGAGGGAGCGCTGTTCCATATGCTGAGTCACGGTGTGCTCAAGGCGGGCCTGTTCCTGGTATCGGCAGCGATTGTGGCCCACCTGCAGAGCGATGAGATCTCGCGCATGGTCGAGATATCGCGTCCGATGTTCTTTCCGGCGCTGCCGTTCGCGGTCCTGGCGCTCGGTATGATCGGCATTCCGCCGGTGGTAGGATTTGCCAGCAAGTGGGCGATCGTTCTGTCGGGAGCCGCGGGAGCGCTGCTTGTTCCGGCCGCACTGGTAGCTCTCGGCGGCTTTGCCGCCCTGTGGTACTACCAGCGCGTGACGCTCACTTTCTGCACCCTGATACACGACCTTCCGTTCCCACGGCTGTTCTTCTCGTGGGCCGAGCGGCTGCCGGCGCTCTTCCTGGCCTCGGTTACAGTGGTTCTGTTCTTCGCCGTCCCGTGGCTGCACCCGTTTATCACGCGCGCCGCAGTGGCACTGCTGGACAGCGCGCCGTATGTCAACGCCGTACTGGCTCAGGCGGTGCCGCTGTGATCGGGTTGCTGGTTATCGCGAGCGCGTGTGCAATGGCAATCCTGCCGCAGCGCTGGGCTACAACGGCGGCGTCTGCGGTGCTCGCGGTCGCGGCGGCGGCCCACCTTATGGCGCCGCTCAGCGTGCCGATTAGCGCTGAGTTCTTCGGTTTTGCCTTCTCGTTCTCGCACTACCCGAGCGAGGCGCGTTTTGTCGGGGCCGCGCTGGCGGCGTTCGGCAGTATCGCGCTGTTGTACGTGCGGCCGCATCAACCGGGCCGCTGGTTTGGCGCAGCAGCCCTGATCCACAGCGGCGCCACCCTGGCGCTGATCACGGTTGCCGACCTGCTCAGCTTCTTTGTGTTCTGGGAACTCATCACACTCGGCGCCATCGTATTGATCTATCAGGATCAGACCAAATTCTCGGTGTTGCGGCGCTATTTCATCTACCAGATGGCCGGTGCCGTGGCACTGCTGTTCGGCATTGCCGTCAACTACGGCGCCACCGGCGGTGTCTCGCTATCGGATATCAGCGCGGGGCATGCGTTTTTCCTGCTGGCGGTGGCCATCAAGACCGCGGCTATTCCACTGCACCTGTGGCTGACCGAGACTTATCCGGCGGTCAGGCGCGAGACGGTTGTGGTGCTTTCGGCCTACGCCACCAAGGCCGGCGTGATCGGTGCCGCACTGCTGCTACCGGGCTTTGGCCTGGAAATCTTCGGCGGTGTTGTGGCGCTGGTTGCGGTGCTGTACGCGCTCAAACAGCGCGGGTTGCGCGAGTTTCTGAGTTTCCACATCATAAGCCAGGTTGGCTACATGACCGCCGGCGTGGCCAGTGTTGTTCCGTTGGCGGTCAGTGGCGGCTACTATCACCTGGTGAGCCACGTTATCTACAAAGGGCTTCTATTCATGGTGGCCGGTTCATTGGTCGACTGTTTCGGACACAATGACATGTACCGGATACAGGGTGCCGGCCGCCGCAAGCCGCTGTTGATGCTGG
>SKLB01000374.1 GCA_007123465.1 Spirochaetales bacterium | reverse complement strand
CCCCTACCAGCTGATACATGTACTCGACTTCCTGGCGGTCAAAGACGCTGTGACCGCTGATGGTCTGTACATTGGTGGGGATGTTCACGTAGCCATCGTAACGGCCCGACTCCAGGTCCAGCCAGAAGACCCGCGACAGTGTCTTCTCTATACCAAAGCTGGCCCCGGTCTCGGGATCCAGCGCCTGCTCGTAGTAGTCGAGCTTCAGATAGAGCCGCGGCAACTCCTTGTCCGGCAGCACGGTTTCGAGAATCGGTATGACGTTGCGGTCTTCGGGGACCGGAAGCCGGCTGAGCTGAATATCGACGCTGTAATAAAGATCGCCGTCGGCGGTGAACCAGTATACCAGCCAGCTCTCCATGGTACGGCTGACCACAACGATCTCATCCCGGCTGGTGACCTCCAGCCGTTCGATGTAGGGAAACGGAGTCCCGCCGATTCCTTCCTGGCCCAGGTAGTCGATCAGTTGCCCGCGCGAATCGAACCGCAATACTACCCGATTGAGGTTGACTCCCAGATCGGAATCGAAAACAGCCCGTTCTTCGCCCAGCATATCTTCAACCAGCGTAGTCTTGTTTGACGTTACCGCAATTTCGCCGACCTGGGAGAAATTGTACGAGTGAGCACGCCGATTGGTCATGCGCCCTTCAACCGCCGACGCCTGCAGCAACACCGGCCGCGGGTTCTCGTCGGGATCGTAGAGCAGCGACAACAGATCGCCGTACGAGCTGAACTCCATGACCTTGTTGGCGCTGCCGTTACTGATAAAGAACAGCCCGTCGCGCATGACAATACGCGTCTTCTGATTCAGCGGAGCCCCTTCCATCTGAAACAGGTCGATCTGATCCTCGGCACGGCCGATGGCCAGTCGATACAGGTCCTCGCGCTCCAGCGACGCCACCCTGCTCCGCGAGCAGCCGGCCAGCACAATCAAGCCACCCAGAATCAGCAGTGCCGGCAGCGATAGCAGAGATTGTGATCTGTAGCGTGACTGCATGATCGGTTTGTCCCTCTTTGTCGCCCTTCATACTACCTGCGGCGCACATCCAGTGTCAATCTTGACCGGCGCTCGGTTTGCAAGCTACATTATGACAATGTTACACCGAGTGATCGACGTTCTTTTCGGCTCCAAGGGCGAAAAGGATCTCAAGAGCCTGATACCACTTCTGCACCAGATTAACACGCGCGAGTCGTGGGCCATGAGCCTGACCGCCGAACAGTACCAGCAGCAGACGCTCGAGTTTCGCCGCCGGGTAGCCGACGGTACTTCGCTGGATGAGATTCTGCCGGACGCCTTTGCGATGGTACGCGAGGCCGCACGACGCACGCTGGGAGAGCGGCTCTACGACGTCCAGATTCTCGGTGGTATTGTCCTTCATCAGGGCAGGATCATGGAGATGAAGACTGGTGAGGGCAAGACGGTTTCTTCGGTTACCGCCGCCTATCTGAACAGTCTGGCCGGACACGGCGTACACGTGGTGACCGTCAACGATTACCTGGCGCAGCGCGACGCCGACTGGATGCGCCCGGTGTACGAGTATCTGGGTGTCTCGGTTGGCGCCATCGTTTCGCAGATGGACAACGAGCTGCGCAAGGAGCAGTACCAGTACGATATCACCTACGCAACCAACAACGAGCTTGGGTTTGACTACCTGCGCGACAACATGGCGTACGACACTACGCGCAAGGTGCAGCGCAGCCACCACTACTGCATTGTGGACGAGATCGACTCAATTCTGGTGGACGAGGCACGTACCCCGCTGATTATCTCCGGGGTTGCCGAAGACGACGTGCGCAAGTACGTAGACGTCAACCGGGTGGTGGGGGAGCTGGTGGAGTGCGCCAAGGACCCCGAAACCGGTGACTATCCCGATGAGCCCGAAGGGGACTACCAGGTCGACGAGAAAGCCAAACGGGTAACCTTTACCGATCAGGGGCTCAACCATCTGGAGAAGGTGCTGCAGCAGCGCAAGATCATTGTTACCTCGCTGTTTCTGGACGAGAACTTCGAGTACATCCACCACGCCACGCAGGCGCTGCGTGCACACCGGCTGTTTCACAAGGACAAGGAGTACGTGGTTGCCGACGGCAAGGTTGAAATCGTTGACGAGTTCACCGGACGGATACTGCACGGCCGGCGTTATTCGGACGGACTGCACCAGGCAATCGAGGCCAAAGAGGGTATCCGCATCGCGCAGCGCAACCGGACCCTGGCGACCATTACCTTTCAGAACTTCTTCCGCATGTACGACAAGATCTCCGGCATGACCGGTACCGCCGAGACCGAGGCCAAAGAGTTTGGCAACATCTACGGTCTCGACGTGGTTGTGGTACCGACCAACCGGCCGCTGGCGCGTCTGGATGAGGACGACGTCATCTATCTGACCGAGGCGGACAAGTACGAGGCTATCTGCAACGAGATCGCAACCGTGCACCACAACGGCCAACCCACCCTGGTTGGCACCGTGTCTATCGAACGTTCGGAGAAACTCAGCAGCCTTCTGCTCAAGCGCGGTATCCGCCACGAAGTTCTCAACGCCAAGAACCACGCACGCGAGGCCATAATTATCGCAGAGGCCGGTGCCAAAGGCGCTGTGACGATCGCTACCAACATGGCCGGGCGCGGTACCGATATCAAACTCGGCGGCAACCCCGAATACCGGGCGCGCAAACGCGCCGGAACCGAAGCCAGCGCCGAGGAATACCGACGCGCATTCGAAACGGAGTACAGCGCGTGGCGCGAGCAGTACCGCGAGGTGCAACAGGCCGGCGGTCTCTACGTTCTCGGCACCGAGCGGCACGAGTCACGCCGCATTGACAACCAGCTGCGCGGCCGCTCCGGCCGCCAGGGGGACCCGGGAAAATCACGCTTCTTTCTCTCGATGGACGACGACCTGATGCGGCTGTTCGGGCGAGGCTCGGCCAGCATCAAGGGGCTGATGGAGCGCGGACTGCCACCGGGCGAACCACTGAACCACAAGTTGATCAACAAGAGCATTGAACGCGCCCAGAACAAGGTCGAAGAGCGAAACTACGAGATCCGCAAGCACCTGCTTGAATACGATGACGTTCTCAACGAACAGCGCAAGCTGATTTACCAGCAGCGTGATGCTATCCTGACCGATGACCAGCTGTTTGAGCGCGTGCTCAACTCCGCGCACGATATTGTTGATGAAATCCTGACCGACTTCCAGCCGGATAGCAACAGCGGCACCGCGTCGCTGCAGATGGCACTCAGCGAACTCAAAGACCGACTGTTCTTTGTGCCGCAGAAACCCCTCGAGCAGCTGGCGGCACTGCCGACAACCGAGCTCAAGGCGGCTCTGATGGAGGATATGCGTGCCGATCTGGTAGAGAAAGCCGACACCGCGGGGCACGACCGGCTCAATATGGCGATCCGCTTCGAATACCTGCGCAATATCGACGGCCGCTGGCAGGATCATCTGGAAAACCTCGAATCGCTGCGCGAGGCGGTCTACCTGCGCAGCTACGCGCAGAAGAATCCGCTGCTGGAGTACAAACTCGAAGGCTTTCAGATATTCGATCAGTTGATATACGACATCCGCGTCTCAATTGCCAGGAAACTGTTTGCGGTCAAGGCCGAGAGCTTCCAGCAGGTGCCGCGTCATGTGCGCGGGCCGGCGCACGCGGTGGCACAGCACGACGGCATGCAGATGATCGGCGGCGGTGCGGCACCACGCCCCGGCGCTGCACCGGCGCGTTCCGGCGGCACGGCAACCGCAACCGCCCCGCCCCAGACTCAGCGCAGCGTGGCCAAAGTGGGCCGCAACGATCCGTGCCCGTGCGGCAGCGGTAAGAAATACAAGTACTGCCACGGCAGATAACTGCAGCAATGTACGGCACCGTGGCGGCCGTACGCGGCTACTCGCTGCGTTCCACGCTGCTCGAGCTGTTGCGTGCTTCGGTTTCTACGCTATATGCATTGATAAACGTAAACAGGGCGAAAAGGCAGATTATGATGATCGCCATTCTTCTCACGATATCCCCCTTCGGCGACAATTCGGTGTACTTCACGCTGACGTGTTTAAATCTGTTGCGATCACCCCAATTTTAACGCAAATAGCGCATCGGGTCTACAAACGATCCGTTCTTTATCACCGAAAAATGCAGATGAGATCCGGTGCTGCGCCCGGTGTTTCCCATCTGACCGATCTGCTGGCCCTGGTTTACCTGTTGACCGGTTCGTACCGAGTAGCTGTCCAGGTGCGCGTAGAGCGTCTGATAACCGCCATCGTGGCGGATGATCACAAACCGGCCGTAGTTGCCCGGCTGGTTTTCAACGTGCACTACGCGGCCCGCCATTGCTGCGCGTACCGGCGTTCCGAGCGTTGCTGCAAGATCGATTCCGTTGTGAAAACGCCGGATCCCGGTAAAGGGATCGTTGCGCATACCGTATCCGGAAGTGAGCCGCCCGCCTGCCGGATAGATAAAGAGCTGGCCGAGCACCCGCTGAAGCTCGGTCCTGCTCAGGCGCGCTTCGGGAACAAAGATCGACTGTCCCACCGTAATGGTGGCGCTGCTGAGGTCGTTAGCGTCGAGGAGAGCGTTTACGGTAGTGCCATACCGGCTCGCTATCGAGCTCAACGACTCTCCCCGACCAACGCTGTGGAGGAGTCCGTCGCGGTTGGGAATCTGAAAGACATCGCCGACACGAATGCGGCGTGCATCCGTTATCCGGTTGAAGCTGGCTAGCGTGTCGATACGCAGTCCGTTGCTCGCCGCAATGCCCGACAACGTATCGCCGGCTGTAAGACGATACTCACGCACCTGAAGCCGCTGGAATTGAGCCGCATCCACCACCGGATCACCGCTGTGGCTCTGCGAACCGCTCGACGCCGCAAGACGCGCCAACAGGGCGTGCCTGGTTGATGCCTCGGGCATAGCAACGTTCGGGCCTGGCTGTGCGAGACGCATCAGCCGGCTGTCGGGTACCAGAACCAGCGAGAGCAGCAGCAGCGAGACCACCAGCGCCGCGTACAGCGGAAGATCAACGCTGCGAATGGGCTGCGGCAACGCTGCGGCGTGGCTCGTGCAGCGCTGCCATAACCCGCCGAGGGTGACACTCGAACGGCGCAGACGCCGCGGACGGCTGATCGGATCCTGTAACGCAATCGCTGCGGCCGGGCCTGCTGCAGCACGCCGGATAGCCGGCGCCGACCACAGCGGCGTAATGCGCAGTGCGCGCGTCGTGCCGCCGGATTGCAGCGATGCCCACGAGCGCCCGGGAACCGCGGCGCTGCGGTCATCGCGCCTGACGGGCGCTTCGCGTCTTTTCGATACTCTCTGATGCTGTATACTACTTACCATAGCTCATTGTAGATATCGACATAATCACGAAGGGGTTTTACCGCTTTATGCGGCATACAGAAATTGACCACGACTGGCCGCTATGGGTCCTGCTTGGGCCGGTGCTGCTCCTGCTGCTGGTTCTGCTGTTCGGTATTGATGTTGCGGTGGTCCGCGGCGATTCAATGCGGCCGCTTCTGAGAGACCAGCAGGTGGTATTGGTCAATCGCGCCGCCTACGGTGTGCAGTTGCCGTTTACCGATTCATACCTGATGCTGTGGGACAAACCGCAAAAAGATGATATTGTTATCCTTGATAGTCCTGCCGATGGGCGTCTGGCGGTCAAGCGCTCCGTGGCGGTTGCCGGCGACCCGATAGTGGCAGGTGACGCCGTTGTCGTTGTGGGAGGGGAAACGTACGACGTGCCGTTGCGCACAGCAGCCGCGCTGCAGAACCTCACGAGAATTCCCGATAATAAGGTGTTTGTGCTAGGTGATAACCCAACACACTCGACCGATTCACGTCATTACGGCCTGGTGCCGCTGCGGGCGATTCGTGGTCGAGTGCTGCTGAGACCGACGTTCCCACATCAGGGGCCCGCGCAGTGATGCAAGACAGCCTGGTTCGAAGACGTTACAAAATCGTTTTTGTTCTGCTCACGCTGGTGGTGGCAATAGTTTTTGTGCAGTTTGCTTCGCTGATGCTGGCCTCGCCTTCCTCCTCTTTCTCCGGAGGTGCCGAGAGCGCTACATTCAACCGCGAGCGCGGTGCAATCTACGACCGCAACGGCCGCGTCCTGGCATTGCAGACCGAACTCGATACCGTTACCGCCTGGTCGCCGCACGTGCGTGATCCGCAGACTACCGCAGAGCTGCTGGCCGAAATCCTTGACCTCAACGAGGGCGAGCTGCTTGAACGATTTCGCGGCAGCACGGGGTTTCTGATCATCAAGCGTACCATTACCCCAACCGAAAGCAGCCAGGTGGGCCGCCTGATCTCCGAAGGCAATCTGCCGGGAATCCGTCTGGAACCCGATACCGGCCGCAGTTACCCTGAACGCCACCTGGCCTCGCATTTACTGGGGTACGTTGGAGTTGACAACATTGGACTGGACGGCATCGAGTACAGCTACAATAACCATCTGCTCTCGCCGCGGGTCGACGGAACCGAGGCCAGCATCGGCAATCGGCTCTATCTCACCATCGACCTCACTATTCAGAGCGAGCTCGAACGCATGGCGCACGCGGCCCTGCGCGAGCAGGACGCCGACTCAGTTCTGCTGCTGGCCGCCGACGCCACCACCGGCGAGTACCTGGCCTACGTCTCGGTTCCCAACTTTGATCCAAATGTCTTTGACCAGTACAGCGCCGAGTTGCGCCGCAATCGTCCGATTTCAATGGTTTACGAGCCGGGTTCGGTATTCAAAGTGTTTTCGGTTGCCAGTTTCCTGGAGCTCGGCGGGATTACGCCGGATGATGTCTTCCAGACCTCCGGCGGCTACGTCAGCCCCGACGGAGGCTTCACACTGCGCGATGTGGGAAACTACGGCCGCCTGGACGTCGAGGGGATAATCAAGCACTCGAGTAACGTTGGCGCGGCGTACGCCTCGGAGCGAGTTCAGGCCGACGCGCTCTACCACATGATCCGCCGTTTCGGTTTTGGCGATCAGACCGGTATCGGACTGCCGGGCGAGGAACGCGGTCTGCTGCGCGATCCGTCGCGCTGGTCGGCTCGCAGCAAGCAGACTATCTCGATCGGCCAGGAAATCGGTGTTACCGCCAACCAGATTGTAGCCGGAGCCACGGCCCTGGCAAACGACGGTGTGCTGCTGAAGCCGCACGTAGTGTCGCGCATTGTATCACCCGACGGCCGGATAGTGCGCGAGTTCGGGCGCGAACCGCTGCGCGAAGTCATATCGCCGCGGACCGCGCGCGCGCTGCTGGAGTACATGCGGGCTTCAACCGAGGATAGCGGCACAGCGCGGCGCATCCGCATCGACGGCGTCGATATTGCCGCCAAGACCGGCACCGCCGAGGTTTTTGACCAGTCAATCGGCGCCTACTCGCCGCAGGCGTTTGTTGCCTCAACACTCGCCATACTGCCGGCTGATGCCCCGCAGCTGATCCTCTACGCGGTGATTGTGCACCCACGCGGTGAAAGCATCTTTGGATCGCGCATCGCGGTTCCGCTGGTGCGCGAAGCCGCCGAGTTTCTGGTACCCTACCTGGGAATTCCCACTTCCCGCGATCAGATTGCGCGTCACAGCGGCAGGATCGCGGTATCGACACCGCAACTGCCCGAACTCACCCAGACCGTTCCCGACTACTGGGGTCTACCAAAGCGCACGCTGTTGCCGCTACTGGAGCGTGACGATCTCACCGTGGACATCAGGGGCAGCGGTTGGGTAGTGCGCCAGAGCCCGGCCCCCGGCAGTGCCGCGGAGCCGGGAATGACGCTGCGCCTGGACCTCGAATGAACTACTATGCGGTAAACCGTCAGCTGCTCCCGGCGCGTGCCGATCTCACGCTGGCCGAGATCGAGAACAGCCGCGTACCACCCGATTTTATCAGCGAAACCTCAGCCAGCGGAGTACCAACCGCACGACTCGCGGGAAAGCTCATACATAGCCGCCGCGATCCCGTGCACGAAGCAGAGCGGCTGGTTGAGTCGTGCACTGACAGTGCTACCGTGGCGATCTTCTACGGTCTCGGGCTCGGCTATCAGGTAGAGCAGTTCCTCAACCGCTGCGCCGAAGGTATCGCGGTGGTCGTTGAGCCCGACGTATCGCTGCTGCGCGCCACGCTGGAAACGCGCAACCTCAAACCGCTGCTGGATAACCAACGGGTCGAGTTTCTGGTTGGCCAAGATCCCGATGCGTTGGCGCTAACCCTGCGCCACTACGAGCACCGTCCGGTGCGGACCGTGCGCCTGCGCTCGGTCTACCAGCGCAACCAGGACTACTACCAGCGGCTTGACGCGGTCCAGCAGCAGTTCAACGCGCGGCGCGATATCAACAGCAACACGTTACGCCGCTTTGCCGGTGTCTGGATTCGCAACCTTTCGCGCAACATTCCGCTCTTGGCGCACGCCGCCGGCGTATCGGTTGCCGCTGAGCGGTTCAGCAATATCCCGGCGCTGATGCTGGCCGCCGGTCCCAGCCTGGACCTGGTTCTGCCGCACATCGAGGCGCTGCGCCGGCGCGCGCTGATCATCGCCGTGGATACCGCGGCTGCTGCGCTTGCTGCAGCAGGGGTAACACCGGATCTGCTGGTAGTAGTGGATCCGCAGTGGTGGAATACGCGGCACCTGGATCGGCTGCAGCTGGACGGTGCTATCGTGGTATCGGAGTCTTCAACTCATCCGCGGGTCTTCCGGCTGCTGGCCACAGCACCGCTGTTTGCGGCGTCGCTCTTTCCACTGGGGCGCTACCTCGAGCAATCCACGCCCGTAAGCGGTACGCTGGGTGCCGGCGGATCGGTCTCCACCTCGGCCTGGGACCTCGCCCGCGTCCTGGGCTGCCGGCCGATCTACTGCGCCGGACTGGACCTCGGATTCCCGCAGCAACGCACCCATTGCAGCGGCAGCTTCTTTGAAGAGCGCGCTCACACGCTGTCCGCGCGCACCCGGCCCGCCGAACACCAGGCATTTGCCTATCTGCACCAGGCTGATCCCTACCCGGTCAGCGACAACAGCAACGGCCGCGTCCTCACCGACAAGCGCATGGCGATCTACCACTGGTGGTTTGCCAACCAGGCAAAGATCCACCGCGACTGTGCCAGCCGCAACCTGTCACCCGGTGGAGCGCACATCGAGGGCTTCCCGTTTGCGCCACTCGACGAAGTCGTTGCGCTACCGGAATGCCGGCGGCAGATAGATTCCGTGCTGGCCGAGGTCCATTCAGCGGCTGCCACGGCTGCCGCTGCCGGGGTTGCCGGCAGCGACGGCGCCAGGCAGCCACTCTCCGACCGCCTGGAGGCGTTGATATCAGAATTGCAGCTGATCGACCGGTTGTGCAGCCAGGGGCTGCGCACGGTACAGCGGGCTCGCTGCAATCAGCTACCCGCGAAGGCGGCAGTGGCGCAACTTGACCGCATCGACGCCGAATTGCGCAGTTCGCAGAACCGCGATATCGCCGGCTTCATGGTACAGGACGTTCTGAGCGGAATAATGCGCGGTGATGACGCTCAGCGAAATCCAGCTGCCGATCCGCTGTCGAGCTCCGAAGCGATCTATGGCGCACTGCAGCGCTCAGCGGCGTTTCACGTAACCGAGCTGCAACGAGCGCTACCGGCAACCAGAAGCAGTGAATCAAGTTGACCTCTCGCGCAAGGCGGGCCATACTATGGCAGTGCCGTCAGCTGCGGCACAAAGTGAGCATGTATGAGCGAACCCATCGATCTTGAACAACTTGAAACCGCGCGTAGCGAGTGGGACAAGACAGTTCTGGCGCCGGCGCTGGAGAGGAATCCCGGGCGCGATGAAGCAGCCCTGCGTACCGCATCCAATATTTCGCTGCAGCCACTCTACGACCCGACCTCCGACAACCCCGCTACCTATCTGGAGCGCCAAGGTTTTCCGGGATGCTATCCGTTTACGCGCGGCGTACAACCTACGATGTACCGCGGGCGGCTCTGGACTATGCGTCAGTACGCCGGGTTTGGCACCGCCGAGCAGACCAACGCCCGTTTTCGCTATCTGCTGGACCAGGGACAGACCGGGCTTTCGGTAGCCTTCGACCTGCCAACCCAGGTTGGACTGGATTCGGATCATTCACTGGCGCTGGGTGAGGTGGGCAAGGTTGGCGTCGCGATCGACACGCTGCGTGATATGGAGGCGCTGCTGGCAGAGATCCCGCTGGACGAGGTTTCAACCTCGATGACCATCAACGCTCCGGCTGCGGTGCTGCTGGCGATGTACATCGTGGTGGCTGAGTCCCAGGATGCCGACTGGTCACGGCTGCGCGGTACCATACAGAACGACATTCTCAAAGAGTACGTGGCGCGCGGAACCTATATCTTTCCACCGGGACCCTCGATGCGCCTGATACAGAACACCTTCGAGTTCTGCGCGCGTAAACTGCCCAAGTGGAACAGCATCAGCGTATCCGGCTACCACATCCGCGAAGCCGGCGCCACCGCGGTGCAGGAAGTGGCGTTCACCCTGGCCGATGCAATTGCTTACGTTGAGACGGCGCTG
>SKLB01000103.1 GCA_007123465.1 Spirochaetales bacterium | reverse complement strand
CCCGACGCTCAGAACGGCGCATCGGGTGCCCGTGACCGTTAGCTTACGCTGCGGCCAGAGTATAGTCTGCTTCGTTGGCAGCTATAAAGGTTTGCTTTTAAGGAGTTGGCTCTCCACCTGCGACGTATACCCGGACAACTCTCCAGTCGAAACCGTGACACCCCCGTACGGGGATTACACTTATAAGATACCGCTGTACGGACGGCTTGTCAATCCAAGCGTGCAATGGCTATCTTCAGGGGCATGAGCAGAGTATTCGCCGGCGCCGCTGCGGTTGCCGTTGCGCTTCTGATAGTCAACGGCTGCGCTCCTGAGCGCGTTGATGAGGCCTACGCTCCGTCGCGGGCGTTCTCGCGCTACCGCCACGCATTGATAGATATGGGTGTTGACCGCGCCGAGCTGGGATCACGGTGGCTGGAGGCCGCAGATACGGCCCTGCAGCAACCCGAGCAGATTGACCTGCCGCTGTCTTATACGCTGATCTTTGATCCGGCGGAGCCCGAGGCTGCCGTGTTTGAATTCACGGTCAGGCGCGGTCAGACGGTTGTAATCCGGGTGCAGCCCGACGTCCGTCCACCGCTGCTGTTTGCCGACCTCTATCGTCTGGACGCCGACCGCGACGATCCGCCGCAGAAGGTTGCCTCGCTCGACCGGCAGAACGGCCGGCTCGAGTTTCGAGCGCGCCGCGCGGCAGTCTATCTGTTCCGGCTGCAGCCCGAGATAGCGCGTGGCGGGCGGGTGCGCGTGGAAATAGAGTCCGCGTCATAGGCCGGCGCCGTGCGATCAATCGAGCAGCGCCAGGAGCTGTTCATGGATCTTCGGCGTTGCTGCAATCATGTTGTCGCCTAGCGGCGAGCGGTTTCCGCTGAAATCACTGGCGCGGCCGCCGGCCTCCTCAATAATTGGATACATCGGCGCTATGTCCCAGATTGCCATAATCGGGTCCAGGCAGGCATCTGCGCGTCCGGTGGCAACCAGCAGATAGCCGTGAGCGTCCGACCAGGTGCGCATCGAGCCTATCGAGTGCAGCAGCCGATTGGTAAAATCCGGCTTGCGCCGCGCCAGGTCTGCCGGGTCACAGGTGTGCACCCAGGCCTGGTTTAAATCGCTGCTGTCGCGTACGCGCGTAGGGTTGCCGTTGTAGAAACATCCGCCTTCCTGCCACGCCCAGACGGACTCTTCCAGTATTGGATTGTGGATGACCCCCAGCAGCGGTGTCTCGTTCCAGGTGAGTGCGATCAGCTGCGTGTAGAGCGGTATGCTGTGGATGAACGACTTGGTGCCATCTATTGGATCGATGATCCAGCGCCACGCTGACTGCGGGCCGTCGAGACCGGCTTCTTCACCGAGTACCGCGTGATCGGGGAACCGGCTGCGCAAGCGGTCACGGATCAGTGTCTCGGTTTCGCGGTCTGCTGCGGTAACCGGGGAATCATCGGATTTCTGCTCAACGGCGATATTGCGGCGGTAATACTGCTTTGTCAGCTCGCCGGCCTCGCGCGCAATCTCCACTGCGGCCGCGGCGTAGGCGGCCAGCTCAGCCTGTGATGCTTTGTTCATCGTTGTCACTCCCGTTGGCAAATCTCAGTAGCGGCCGCTCATCTCACGATCGGCGTCGCGCTTCTGGTCACGTTCCTTGATGCTTTCGCGCTTGTCGTAGCTCTTCTTGCCGCGGCAGACTCCGAGCTCGACCTTGACCCGGCCACCCTTGAGGTAGATCCGCAAAGGGATCAGGGTGAAACCGCGTTCATCCACCTTTCGCTTGAGACGCTTGAGCTCCTGCCGATGGATCAGCAGCTTGCGGTCGCGCAGCGGATCGTGGTTGTTGATGTTGCCGTGGGTGTACTCGCTGATGTGCAACCCTATCAGCCAGAGCTCGTCATCGCGAATTCTGGCGTACGAGTCGGAGAACGAGAACTTGCCGCCTCGCAACGACTTGACTTCGGTTCCCTGCAGTACAATGCCACACTCGAGATTCTCTTCAACCGAGTAATCGTAAAAGGCGCGCCGGTTCCTGGCCAGCAGCTTGGTTGCGCTCGACTCCGCGGCCATTACGGCTCCTGTGACAGCACCGGACGGAATCCCAGAAACGCGGAGGCGCGCTGCGGCGGCTGCGATCCGCGTGATATTCCGCTGACGGTCTGGCTGCTGTTTGCCCACGATCCGCCGCGCACGGCTCGCTCGGCGGAACGCAACTGAACAGCTGTGCGGTAGGGTGAATGAGGGTGCCGACGGGTGAGGTAGTCAGCCGGACGATACCAGTCCGCGGTCCAGTGCCAGACATTGCCCAGCAGATCGTAGATTTCGAACTGTCCGGCCCCGAACTGTGCCACCGGGTACGGAGCAGACTGCTCTGCGGTGCGGCGGAAACCGGACTCGTAGCCTTCGGACGCATTGGCGAGAATTGCCCACTCGTACTCTTCCTCGTACGGCAGGCGCGCGCTCCAGCCGTCCAGGGCCGGTGGAAGCCGGGTGGAGAGCCACTCGGTATACGCAACCGCGGCGGGGTGAGAAAGCTCATTGGCCGGCAGGGCGCCGTCGTTGCCGTCCGCCGATGCGTAGCCCCAGCTGCGCAGGTAGTCGCGGTCGGCAAGCCTATCCTGGATCAGCGCGTCACGGTTGTCTTCGCGCCAGTAGGGAGCGTCAGCCAGGAAGCTACGGAAGGCGGCGCGGGTTACCGGCGTCTGCTGGATGTAGAACTCGGCTACCTCGGCCAGATGCGGGCGGTCAAGCGTCTGTTCAGTGCGTCCGTTGGT
>SKLB01000284.1 GCA_007123465.1 Spirochaetales bacterium | reverse complement strand
GTCACCCATTTCGAAGACCTCGGGCACTTGGCCGGTGCACAATTCACATGCGGTACACAGATCAGCATCGATCTTGACTTTCATAGTACACTCCTCATACATGGCTCGAGAACCACGGTATTTGTTGCTATCGATGCCAGTCTACGGGATGCGCGGTCGGTTGTCAAGGAAAGACATAATCGAGACATTCGGCTACAATCGCTCTGCTCTCAGACTGCTACCAGGAGGTCGGGGTGAAACCGACGTGTTTTCCGGTGCGATTGCCCAACTCTGTTGGAGGTGAGCGATCAGCCCGCTGAGTAAGCCCGAGCACGGCCATCCCGGTAATGATTTTGCGGTTGTTGAACCGTGGAAGCTGGTGGTACGCACGCTGGTGCTGCTGGTGCTGCTGCTCGGTGTTGCGCTGCTGCTGATTTTGCTCGACATTCCGCTGGAGCGCTTTGCCCGCCAGGCTGCCGACCGCGGCGGACTGCTCGGAGTCTTTGTCTTTGTCTGGCTTGTAGACACGTTTATCGTGCCTGCCTCGCTCGATCTGTTGTTTCCCGTTACGTTGCACTGGAACACGGTACCTCTGCTGTTGACCATGAGTGCCGCATCGATATTCGGCGGGCTGTGCGGCTACGGGATTGGACGCAACCTCTATCGGCTGCGCTTTGTGCAACGTACCGTTGCGGGGTATCGCAGGCGCGGCGAACACATCATCGAGCGCTACGGGGTGTGGGGAGTTGTGCTGGCGGGGGTGACACCGATTCCGTTTTCCACGGTGGCGTGGATAGCCGGCATGGTGCGCATGCCGCCGGGAATCTTCCTGCTGGGAGCGCTTTCGCGTGCACCGCGGATTGTGGCCTACTGGGCGCTGCTGCGCGCCGGCGTGCAGCTGTTGACCTAAGCCGGGCTCGCGCCGGCAAAATCGTAGAGTAGTGATATCTCCTGCGGCCAGAGATCGGGATCGACGGTCTCCAGAATCAGGGGCATCTCGTCCAGCCGCGGATCCTGCATCATTACGCGAAACGCCTCCAGGCCGATAGTTCCCTGGCCAATGCTGTGGTGGCGGTCCTTGCGGCTGGCAAACTCTACCTTGGCATCGTTCAGATGCATCCCGCGCAGCCGGTGCAGCCCGATAATTTGATCGAACTGCTGCATCATGGAGTTCCAGCCTTCCGGCGTGCGGATATCGTAGCCGGCGGCAAAGACGTGGCAGGTATCGATGCAGACCCCGACACGCGATTGGTCCTCTACCTGGGCTATGATCTCGCCGATCTGAGCGAAATGGTATCCGACGTTGGATCCCTGCCCGGCGGTGGTTTCGATGACCAGCTGCACATCGGCTGCAGGACCGCCGGCGGTTGCACGCAGGACCGTATTCATGCCGCGCGCAATGAGTTCGATACACTCTGCTTCGCTTGACTGTTTCAAGTGTGCCCCGGGGTGGAAGTTGACCGCCGGCAGACCGAGCTGCCCCGCACGCAGCAGCTCATCCTCGAGCGCCGCCAGGCTCTTCTCGCGGGTTTCTCGCTTTGGGCTGCCGATATTGATCAGGTAGCTGTCGTGCGGCAGCACAAACCGCGGCTCAATACCACTCTTTTCCAGATTGAGCCGGAATTCGCTGATGTTTTCGTCTGCGAGAGGCTTTGCATTCCACTGGCGCTGGTTCTTGGTGAAAAGGGCAAACGCGTGTGCGCCGATCTGCTGAGCGTTGACTGGTGCGTTCTGAACGCCGCCGGATGCACTGACGTGGGCTCCGATGTACTTCATAATACCAACTCCATGTTTCGTGCGCGTTTGAATTCTTCGCGCCATTATAGCCTATCGCGAGGGATCCGCGTAGTGCATCGCAGTGTATGCTGCAGATAGACAGCCCGGGAGATCAAATTTTTCTGCTGATCTGGCCCGTGCAGCAGTATATTTGCGTTGGAGGTGAATATGAGCGACATGCTAATCTATAGTCGGCGCGCGCTACTGATCGGCGTCATGGTGCTGGCGTTTTCTGGCGTACTCTTTGGCGCTGGAGCCCCGGAGTCATCTGCTGCCGAGGGAGCGTCCGCCGAGCCGCAGCCCGGGACCGCGGCGGCAGAAGCGCCGGTGGTCAATCCTCCGCTGGATGTCGAGTATCTCGATGAGCGCTCGGCGCTGGAGCAGGGCTACGCTGCGGCAACGTTTGCCGGGGGCTGCTTCTGGTGCATGGAGGGCCCGTACGACAAGCTCGAGGGAGTTGTGTCAACCACGTCCGGCTACGCCGGCGGCCACGTGGTCAACCCCAGATATCGGCAAGTGGGAACGGGTACCACCGGCCACGCTCAGGTAGTTCAGGTTATCTACGATCCCCAGGTCATCTCCTACGAGAAACTGCTGGAGGTGTTCTGGGTCAACGTTGACCCGGTTGACGCCGGAGGGCAGTTCTGCGATCGCGGCAGCCAGTATCGCAGCGCGATCTTCTATCATACTCCGCAGCAGCGCGAGGCGGCGATGCAGAGCCGCCGGCGCCTGGACCGCTCCGGTGTGCTGCCCGGCCCGATCGCTACCGAAGTCAGCGCGCTGGAAGCGTTCTATCCTGCCGAGGAGTATCACCAGGGCTACTATCGCAAGAACCCGGTACGCTATCAGTTCTATCGCACCGGCTGTCGCCGCGACGCGCGGCTGACGCAGCTGTGGGGCGAGCAGGCGGAGTAGTTGCGGCGGCGTCGAGCCGCCGCAACGGCCTGGTGTGCGACAGTGAGTAGATAGCCAGACCGGTCCAGATAAGGCCAAAGCTCAGCGC
>SKLB01000078.1 GCA_007123465.1 Spirochaetales bacterium | reverse complement strand
ATCGGGAGAGTACCGTAGCGCAGCGCGTACATCTGGTTTAATCCGCACGGCTCGTAGCGCGAAGGCATCAGAAAGAAATCCGATCCTGCCTGCACCTGGTGCGCGAGCTGCTCGCGGTAGCCGATGTTCAGGCCCAGGTTGGGGTAGCTGCGTGCCAGGTCGCGCAGGCGCTGCTCCAACAGCGGGTCGCCGCTACCCATGATAGCCAGCTGCAGCGGCAGCACCTGCAGGATCCGCGGCAGAATTCCGCGCTGTGGATCGCACAATTCGTGGAAACCTTTTTGCGCCACAAGCCGGGAAACCATGCCTATCAGCGGTACATCATCCAGCGGCGCGAGTCCCATCTCCAATTGCAGAGTGCGCTTGGCGCGCGCCTTGTTACTCAGATCATCGGGGCCGTAGTGGTGCGCCAGCAGCGGGTCGGTCTGCGGATCCCAGATGTTGTCATCGGTGCCGTTGATAATGCCTGTCAGCCGCGCGTGGCGGGCGCGTAACAGCGCATCGAGACCAAAACCGTGCTCCGGGGTGGTAATCTCTTTTGCGTGCTGTGGCGAGACGGTAACCAGCGCGTCGGCGCAGCTGATCCCACCCTTGAGCAGGTTGATGCGATTGCCGAACAACAGCCCCGACTCTGCGATGCGCTCGGCCGGCAGTCCGAGCGGGGGCAGGTGAGTAGAGTCTGCAATGCCCTGGTAGCCGATGTTGTGAATCGACAGCACGGTGGCGCAAAAACTGAACTCCGAGTCTGCCTCGAGCAGCCGATTATAGACCGGCACCAGTGCAGCCGGCCAGTCGTGCGCGTGAAGGATGTCCGGGATCCAGTGCAGCGCGCGGCATAGCTGGAAGGCAGCGCGGCACAGCAGCGCGTAACGCTGCGGATTGTCGTGGAAGTCAGGCTGTTCGGGTGTACCGTAGATTCCAGCGCGGTCAAACAGCCGGCGATGGTCCAGAAAATAGACCCCAATCCCATCCCCGTCCTGGTTGTTGGGCAGCACTCCGCGATAAACCGCGGTCCACAGTTGCTGCGTACCGAGCGGCACGCCCAGCGGCTCGGGCAGCGGTTCGAGTGCAGCGATATCGATGAAACCGTAGCGCGGTAGCAGCAAACGCACGTCGTGGCCCAGGCGCTTCAGGCCCAGACTCAACGCTGAAACGGCGTCTCCCAGTCCCCCGGCTTTGGCAAAGGGCATTGCTTCGCTGCATATCATAAGGATCTTCAGGCCGCTCACCGCTCTGCTCCTGTGGTCAATCGTAGTAGCTGATTCTGAAGCCGTCCCGGGTGGCAAACCCCATCTGCTTGTAGATGTGTATCGCCGCCTGATTGGACGGTTTGACAAACAGACTGAGGTTCCGCTGCACCTCACACGCAGTACGCGTCAGTTCTGCCATCAGCGCGCGCGACACTCCGCGATTGCGATACTCTTTGAGCGTGAATACCCCACCAACCTGGTCGTAGCTGAAGCCGCGTGCGTTGGTACCCGCCATGGCTATCGGTTCACCATCGATATGCGCCAGATAGGTCTGTTGTGTTCGCAGCCGCGCGCGCAGACCACGCAGTGTCGCCGCGCTGTTGATTGTCCGTCCCGGGAGCAGGACCTCTTCTATTTCGTAGCACAACTGCAGCGGGGCCAGCCGTTCGCTGTCGCTCTGGTCGGCGCGGCGGATCTGAAACCAGTCGGCCGCAGCGGCCGTCTCGGGTTGCAGGCGCTCGCGGACCATCAGCAGGTAGTCCACCGTATGAGTGGGCCGCCGCGGCAGCAGTGATTCCAACAGCCGGACCTCGGCGCCGGCGCCCATGATCATGGCGTTGTTCAGCGAACCGCGGCGCAGACGCTCGGCCAGTCGGGTGGTCAACCGCGGTTCCCACTGCTGCCGCGGCAGACACGGCAGCAGGACCCCTGAGGTGGTCTGCAGAATAGCGCCGGCAACGCTTTGGTCCTCATCGCGGTAATAGATGATGCGTTCGCGTACGCGCGGCGGGAGCTGCAGCCGTCCCTCGCGCAGCAGCCGTTCACTGAATGCCACACAGGCCCACTCACGGCTCCTGAGGAGCGCGCCAACCTCGTGCAACTCTTTCTCACGCGCTGTATACCACCGCATAGGTTCCGTGACCTACCGCTCGGAGGAATTATGCAGATCGATCGGCAATATGCCTTCGGCGTGCAATTGGCCCGAGAGCGCTGCAAACCCGGCGTGATACGAATCGCGTCCCCATCCGTAGACTGCCAGTGCGGTATCCACCCAGGTGAAGCTTCTCAGATAGCTCGGTGAGAGCACCGAAAAGAGGATCAGCTCTACGTCGCTGTGGCGCAGTTCATTGGCCAGCATAACGGTTGCCGGATCCGAGAGGCAGAAGATCACCGTATCGTAGCGCTCGGCGGCCCGGCGGAACTCGAGCCGCTCCTGGGCGCTGGCGCGATACACGGTTGGGGTTGAAAGACGGTAGTGCGCTGCGCCGGGAAATTGCGCCGAACCCTCGCGCAGGAAGTCGCCGAATCGGCCGGCCAGCAGAATACGTTCATTGGAGCGCGGTTGCAGCGGTATGCGCGCCGCCGCGGTGATAGTGACGCTACGGTAGGCGTGATCGGCAAAGAAGCTGCCGGCGTCCGGATGCGGCACGTGCGCTGCTACCGTTGCCGGGTCAGGATCCAGCGGTACCCGGTCTTCGGGTTTCAGATAGCGCAGCTTGGTGCGCAGGATGCGCCGTACCGACGCGTCGATGCTGCGGCGGAACTCAGGGCGCTCGCGGTAGGCCGAGTAGATTGTCTGCCAGATCTGGTCGTTCAACGCTGGTGTACGCGAGAGCATGATCATGTCGCTGCCGGCCTCGAGTGCCAGCAGGCACAGTTCGGCAAAGCTGCGCCCGGTCTCTCTTCCGTACTGGTACACCGCACCCATGTAGAGCTCATCGGTGATGACTATTCCTTCAAAACCCATCTGAGAGCGCAGCAGATCGCGCTTGAAGTAGGACGACAGCGATGCAGGGGTCCCGTTGCCGCTGACACGCGGAAAACTGAGATGTCCGCTCAGCAGCGCCGGGATACCTTCGCGAATCAGCATGCGGTAGGGCACCAGGTCGCGGTTCCAGACAGCGTCAAAGTCGTCATAAATCACCGGCAGGCTGCCGTGAGAGTCCTCGGCCGCGTTGCCGTGCCCGGGAAAGTGCTTGGCGGTTGCGATAACACGCTGCTGCTGCATGCCACGGAAGAACGCGCTTCCCAGTACGGCGGTCTCGATCGGGTCAGAGGAGAAGGCGCGCGGGCCGATTACGTAGTCGTCCAGGTTCACGTAGACATCAACGGTAGGTGCAAAGTTCATATTGATTCCCAGCGCACGCAGTTCGGCGCCGATGAAGTAGCCGGTCTGGTAGGCATCCTGCGGCAGCCCGGTTGCACCCAGCGCCATATTGCCGGGAGTCATGGAGGTAGTGCCGCGCACGTGGCGCACCCAGCCTCCTTCCTGATCGGTAGCGATAAACAACGGAATAGCGTGGCCGGTGGCGGTTGCTTCACGCTGCAATTGCGAGATGCTGCGCGCCAGTACCGCGAGATCATTGGAGTTCCAGCCGAAAACTTTGACTCCGCCGATATTACGGCGCCGAATCCACTGCAGGATCTCGCGGCTGGGTTCTTCGGTTGCCCACCCGACCAGGAACACCTGGCTGACAATCTCTTCTGCCGACATCGCGGCCATCAGCCGATCGATTACCTGCTCCTCGGCCTCGTCGAGCCAGAAGGTTGCAGCAGTTTCAGCGCCAAGTGGCGCAGCAGCGGCCGCCAGCAGCAGGATCAACGGCAGAAACAGGGATGCAGGACGAAGATTCATGATGCGTGAGCTCCAGGGAACTGATTCCAGCTTTGATTGTAGCCCGAATTACTGCAGGCGGTAAAGGCGCCGGCTTAATGTCGAGCGCCAAAACGCCGATGATAGACAAGAGGATGGATCATGAGAAGCGTACAAGAGAAGCTTGAGTCGTTGAGTAGCGTGCTGGTGCAGGAAATTCAGCTGTTGGATGCGTTGGCCGAACGCGAACGCGTTCTGCAGAGCCTGCTGCTCGACCGCGACTGGCAGGAACTGCAGCGGGTAATCGACGAGATGACGGAGCTGTCGGAGAGAATCCAGCAAGCCGAAAGCGCGCGATCGGACTGTTTTGACGCGTTGCGCCTCACGCTCGGCCTTGGTGAGAGAACCGGATTTCCCGAGCTGATCTCACGGCTGGACGAAGAATCTGCCGCGCGCCTGCGAACCCTCTACCGCAGTCTCAAAGTGTCGGTAATGCGCATTCGCAGCCTGACCGGCGGGATCGATGCCTACGTTGCCTCGAGCACCGCTACCATGCGGTCATTTCTGGAAGAGTGCTCGCCACAGCACCGCGGAACTATCTACCGCAAGGATGGCAACGCCGGCAACAGAGGACAGCACGCGGTAGTAGTGGACCGCCACTTGTAGGGGAGGGCGTATGCAATCGACCTTTTCGGGTATCGAGATCGGTAAGCGCGGACTGTTCGCGCACCAGATCGCGCTCAATACCGCCGGCCACAACCTGAGTAACGCCTCTACCGAGGGCTACAGTCGCCAACGGGTAGAGCTGCGCGCGTTTCACGCTATCGACCGCCCGCAGCTCAATCGCGCCGAGCGACCCGGCCAGATCGGGCAGGGAGTAGAGGTGGCACGCATCGAACGCGTGCGCGACCGCCTGCTGGAGGGCCGCATTATCGCGCAGGCGCACGAGGAAGGCTACTGGCAGATGCGCGACAAGTACGTGATGATGCTCGAGCAAGTCTATAACGAACCCACGGAACACTCGGTGCGCAATCTGATGGACCGCTACTGGGACAGCTGGCAGGAGCTGTCGATCTTCCCGGATCAGATGGCCGCACGACGCGCGGTGGCCGAGCGCGGCGAAGCGCTGATGGAAGGTATCCAGCTGCGTTACCACAGCCTGGACCGTATCCGCACCATGCTCAATGACGAAGTGCGCGCCGGCGTGGGACAGGTTAACGAGATCATCCGCGAGATCGCGGCGCTGAATAACGAAATCGTCAAGGTGCAGGCCGCCGGGGACGAGCCCAACGACCTCTACGACCGCCGCGACCTGCTGATCAACCGCCTCTCCTCAAAGATCAACATCACCATCGATGACCGCAATCCCGATGAGTTCAGCATCTATACCAGCGGGTTTCACATCGTCCAGGGACGCATTGCGCGACCGTTTGAGGCGGTGCCGGTGCCCGAGAACGACGGCTATTCCAACGTGGTCTGGTCGCACTCCGGCGAAGTGGCGCATTTTCGCGGCGGCACGCTGGCTTCTGTTCTCGAGCTGCGCGATGTCGACGTACGCCGCGAAGTGCAGAAGCTCGACAATATGACAATCAACTTTGTAGACCTTGTCAACGAAGTACATCGCGACGGCTACGGATTGACCGCAGAAACCGGTCTCGACTTCTTTGTCGAGTATCCGGCGGTGCTCAACGCGCTGGGTAACTACGATCGCAGCGGTGACGGCGCGTTTGACTCCACCTACCTGTTCCGCCTGAGCGGTGCCAATTCGCTGCGCTCGGAGGAGCAGATCGGTCTGCAGGGAACGCTGACGCTGGCGGGGCCCAACGGAAACCTCGATATCGACTACTTCCCAACCGATACGGTCAACGATCTGATTGCGCGTATCAACAACTCGGGCGCCGAGGTTGTGGCGCGGCTCGACCGTGGCGGGCACCTGATGCTCAAGGGCACCCCTGCGGCAGAGGTGCAGAATCCCGACTTTGTGATCCGCCACGTGGAAGACTCCGGGCAGTTCCTGGTAGGCTACAGCGGTATTCTGGCAGCTCCCGGAGCCGCCGGTGCCTACAGCTGGGAACAGTCCGACGCCGTTGACCTGTTGCGCGATGACAGCCGTTTTGCCGTAGCGCCGCTGCAGAATCCGTCAGCGTGGATCGACATGAACCCGGCGATCCGCAACGAGCCTGCGCGTATTGCGGCGGCCTTTGGTACGCCCGATCAACCGGGAGTGGTCGGTGACGGCGACGCGGCGCTGGAAATCGCGGGGCTGCGCAACAGGCCGGTAATGGTCGGGCAGATCGCTACATTTGATGACTACTTTGCCGACACGGTGGCCGAAGTAGGTCTGAAGGGCGAAGAGGCCGAACTGGCGCTGCGCACGCAGGAAGCGATCATGAAAGACCTGCGCGACACGCGTGAGTCAATCAGCGGAGTCAACGTTGACGAGGAACTGGCGCAGATGATCAAGTTCCAGCACGGCTACAACGCCGCGGCGCGCTTTATCACCTACGTTGACCGAATGCTGGACACCATTATCAACCGACTGGGGGTTTAGACAATGTTTCGCATCAGTACCAATATGCCCAACGACAACATGCAGTATCATACGCGCCGTCGTGAGCATATGATGAACCAGGTTCAGAATCAGATGGCGTCGCAGACGCGGATTCAGAATCTGCGCGACGCCCCGCTGGCTGCAGCACACTCAACACGCTACCAGTCGTATCTGACGCGGCTGAACCGATTTTCAGACAACATCCGCTACGCACAGGACAATTACCGTGTTGCCGAGGGCTATATGAAACAGGGCGTAGACATGCTGCAGCGTATTCGCGAGCTGGCAATCCAGGGTGCCCACGGCACCTATTCGGGCGACGACATGCGCCACATGGCCAACGAAGTCGACGAGCTGCTGCGCGAGTTTGTCGAGATTGCCAACGGACGCAACGGCGACGGCACCATGCTGTTTTCCGGCAAGAAGAGCAAGACCGTCCCGTTCCGTGTCATGGAGGGCAACGTCGAGGGCGCCGCGGGATCGGTGATTACCTCGGTTGACTACGTGGGCGACATCGGAGAGCGGCAGACCGAGATTGCCGAGAACTCCTACATCGAGCTGAACTTCCCCGGTAACCAGGTGTTCTGGGCCGAGAACCAGCAGATCTATTCATCGGTTGATTCCGACGGCTACACGGTGCCGCAGGACGGCACGATCTACATCGACGGTGTGCCGATCGAGCTGAATGCCGGTGACAACGTCTTTTCGATCATCAGCAAGATCAACGACTCACCTGCGGCGGTTCGAGCCCGGCTCGATCCGGTGCAGAACTCGCTGGTTCTCGAGACCACCTCGCCGCACCAGCTGTGGGTGCGCGACGGCGCCGGCAGCAGCGTCATGCAGGACCTCGGCGTCATCGGTAACGCCGATGCGTCACCGCCGGCCAATATTGCGCCAACCGCAACGGTATTTGGTGGTTCTCTGTTCGACTCGGTGATCGCGCTGCGTGACTCCCTCTACCAGGGTGACAGTCTGGACGTTGGCGGGGGTGCCCTGCAGGGAATCGACAGTGCCCTGGACAACCTGTTGTCCAATCTGGGGCGGCTGGGAGCCAAAGATTCGCGGTTGGAGCACGCCTACCTGCGCACTGAATTCGAAATACCGCAGATCGGCAAGCTCAACTCCAATGAAACAGATATCGACATGGCGCAGGCAATAACCAACCTGCGCATGCTCGAATACACCCATCGCGCGGCGCTTGCAACCGCGGCGCGAGTGATTCAACCAACACTGCTGGACTTCCTGAGGTAAGCATGATAATTGAAACCAAAGCTTACGGCCCGGTTGAGGTTGCCGAGAAGCAGCTGGTGCGCTTCCCCGACGGCCTCTACGGCTTTGAACAGCACACCGAGTTCGGACTGCTGGACGCGCACAGTCCGCCATTCTACTGGCTGCAGAGCACGCACGACCGCGAGGTAGCGTTTATCCTCGTCAATCCGTACCTGTTCCGCCCGGACTACGTGCTGGACATTGCCGCAGAGGATTTGGAGGAAATCGGCTCGCCGGGTGAAGACGATATTCTGGTGTTCGCGATTCTCACTATCCCCGCCGAAGGCGAGGCTACCGCAAATCTGCAGGGGCCGTTGGTCATCAACCGCAGCCGGCGCATCGGCAAGCAGTCGATCTCACTCGATGCCCGATGGAAGACTAAGCACTCCATCGTCTCCGAAATGACGAGGTCCGACTGATGCTGATTCTGGCACGAAAACTGAACGAGAGCATCGTGATCGCCGGTGATATAGAAGTATCGGTGATCGATATCCGTGGTGACCAGGTGAAGCTCGGGATCAACGCGCCGAGGCACGTCAAAGTCTACCGACGCGAGGTCTACGAAGCAATTCAGGAAGAGAATCGCCAGGCGGCCGCGGCACGCGCTATCCCGCCGGAGCTGGATGCGCTCTTCGGAGCCCCCCACGACAGCCAATCGTCTACCGGCGGCGGCGAGGAGTCGTGACTCCTATCTCGGCATCGCTGACGCGAACGTAGTGCGGTCCGTGAGTCTCTGCCGCGTGCTCGCCGCGCGCAGCTTTCTGCCTCCCCAATGCCAATAGCCCACCTGCCGCCGCGGCGCTGCAGTCGGGGTCGTGCCCCAGGCGCGGCAGGTCACCCAGCTCGGTGTGCAGCTGCGCCGCCGCCGGCCCCGCCAGCAGCAGCGGCTCCGCCGCCCCGGCGTGGTCCAGCAGCAGTTGCCCGAGCGTTGTCGCGGAAACGTCCATGTCGTCGGTCAGTTTCTGCCCGGCGCGATAGATGGCCGCGTAGTAGCGCGACTTGCGCGCATCGATTGCCGGAGCAACGATTCCAGGCCACATTCGATACGGCCATGCCAGCGCATCGAGGGTTGAAACCGTCACCAGCGGTGCGTCGGTTGCCGCTGAGAGCCCTTTGGCGGCGGCAATTCCGATACGCAGTCCGGTAAACGATCCCGGCCCGTCGCAGCAGACCAGAAGCTCGATCTCGGCCGGCGTCAGAGCGGCCTGCTGCAGCAGCCAGTCCAGCGCCGGCATCATCGCCTGGTTGTGGTGTAACCCGGCATCGGCACGATAGAAGAAAGTCCCGCGCGTGGCGTTGGACTCGACGGCAACCGCCAGCGAGAGAAGCGGGGTAGCGGTGTCAATTGCTACAGTATTCAGCGGTCGGCCTCCTGCTGCCGGATGGTGATGGTGCGCGTTCCGCCGGTCTCGATTGCGATGTCGACCCACAGGGTGCCGGCGGAGAACAGTTCCACGGCGCGCTCGGCCCATTCTACCACAACTACCGCCGAACCGGCGGCCAACCACTCCTCCAGTCCCACGTCGCGCGCCTGGTCGCCGCCGTGCAGGCGGTAGAGATCGGCGTGAACCAGCGGTACGCGGCCGGTGTATTCAGCAATGATGGTAAAGGTGGCGCTGGTCAGCGGCTCAGAAATTTCGAGGGCGTCTGCCAGGCCCTTGGCAAACACAGTCTTGCCGGCGCCCACCGGACCGCGCAGTGCCAGAACCGCCCCCGGCTGCAGTTGATCGGCCAGCGCCGCGGCAACACGCTGAGTGTCAGCAGGGGAGCTTGAGCTGCTGACTGACCAGACCGTGAGTTTCAGGGGAGCATTCCTTGCACATCCATCTGCAAAATGTGTTCACTCAACACGCGCTTAGCCGGAAGCACAGGGTAGTCGAGCGGACCCTGAATGTCCACGGTTACCTCGGGCTTGCCGGTGGCGGTCTGCTCGATGGTAAAGCGCAGCGCAACCGACTGTGTGCCTGCAGCGGCAACGTGTTTTACAACCGCGGTTGCGTTGTAGCTGCGGCGGTAGAGTATCGGCGAGTCGTGACGGACAATATCGGACAGTTCGATGACGGTCACCCGCGTTGCTCCAGCGTCAGCGATACGAATCGCGGCCGGCATCTACGCCGTAGACGTACGACTGAATGCGATTAAGGTTGGCGCGCGACACTCTGGTGAACATTACGTGCATGATGCCGAAACGGCCGGGTACACGGTCGATGCTGCGGACCTTGCCGAAGACCGCCAGCCGGTCGCGGTCTTCGGTTTCAAACTCGATTTTCAACAGCGTCCCACCGGCCAGTGGCGATGCCGAACGGATGCTGCAGCCGCCGGCCGAGATCTCTTCAACCTGGCCGACGCTGCGGCGATACTTGTTGACCACAGCCTGTTTTTTTGCTTTGCGTCCGGTACCCACGGTGACAACATCGATCGGCCAGAACATCGCCGGGCGGTCGAACTCACGACGTGGAAACCGCCGCTTCTGCGTCTGATCCACCTTGTCGCTGTGGGCCAGTAGCAGACTCGAACCGCTGCGCGAGCGCGTGATGCCGGCAACCTTGGTCTTGACACGGAACAGCTTGCCGTCTTCATCGAGAGTGAAGGTTACCAGCACCGAGGTGCCGCGATCCAGTAACACATCGCGGCCGCGGTTGTCGTACGGTACCTGGATTGCAAACGTGCTCTTTGTGTTGGACTTGATTGTGGAGTCGAGCCAGGTCTGACCATCGGTGCTGAGCCTGATCTCGCGGCCCACGTGCAGCTGGCGGGTGGAACTGATGGAACTGCGGCTGGCCTGTGCCAGCGAAACCCGTTGCTTTACCTGAAATACCAGTGCCTTGCGAGCCTCTTTCTCGGCGTCGCTGATAGAAGAGCCCTCGATCCGCCGCACCATCCGACGTACCGCAGCGGTCAGAAATTCCGGATCGCTCAGCAGGCGCATCGGGTT
>SKLB01000334.1 GCA_007123465.1 Spirochaetales bacterium | reverse complement strand
GGAATGAAGGTGTCGATTATCCGCACCTTGGTAACCATTGGATCGGCCGGTTTCAGGCGTTCGGCGTAGATATCTATGGCGCGCTTGACCGGCCATTCGAAAACCATTGTCAATGTGTGCTGATTGCCCTTCTCGTCCTTGAGTGTAGCAACCGTGTCGGTCACGCTGAACTCCCCGGCCTCGACAACGCTGTCAACGGTATAGCTGCCGCCGAAGTGAAACGGCACCATGATGCGGTGCTCAAAGATTCCCTCGGGGACCGAGCCGATAGAATCGCCCCGGGTGACCGTATCGCCGGCTTTGACCGCGGGAGTGAAACTCCAGACGGTCTCGCGCGACAGCGCGTTGAGATATACTCCGCGCTCGAGAAAGAAACCGGCCTGTTCGGCCAGTTCGGGCAGCGGATTTTGAAGGCCATCGTAGACCTTGCCGAGCAACCCGGGGCCCAGTTCAACCGCCAGCAATTCGCTGGAGAACTCCACCGTGTCTCCGATGCCGATACCACGCGTCAACTCGAAGACCTGCATCTCGGCGCGCGCGCCTCGCACACGGATAATCTCCGACTTCAGGCGCTTGTCGCCCAGCAGCACGTAGCCTACCTCATTGAGGGAAACCTGGCCTTCGAATTCTACCGCTACCAGGTTTCCGTTTACGCCAACAACCTTTCCAGTTGCATGTGTCATGTCTTACGTCTCCACTTCCTGATCAGAGCTGTAATACCGATCGATGATAGTGTTGTAGGTGTCATCGAATAGCGACTTTCCGCTCTCGGGGTCCATGGCTGTCTTGCGCAGCAGCATCTGCAGTTTCAAGTAGTACACGATCAGTTTGTCCACATCAAAGTAATGCCCGACCTCAAGTTCATCCAGTATGTGCCAACGATACTCATCGAGCAGCTGTTCGGCTCGCAGCGGGTTAGCCTGGTTGATGGCCTCCGAAGCTTTGGACTCGATATCACTGCTGCTGACCCAGGTGGGGGGCTCATCGTCCGAGAGGTACTTTTCCTCGTCAACGTGCAGTTTGGGCGCCCGTGCACGCACCAGTTCATTGCGCAGCGCCTTCTCCACCGCGTACCAGCGTCCGAGCACCGATGACCGACCGGAGAGAGTAAACGAAGGGTGCAACGACGCCTGCGACAATGCCAGGTAGTCGGAATCGCTCAACCACGCCGCACAGTGCTCGAGGAACTCCTGCTGCGCAGGGAACACATCGCTATCGGGGAAGAGCATCGGTAGTGCCGCCACAGCGTAGTAGTACTGGCTCACAACAAATGGTTCTCCTGAGGCCTGATCGATTTCACGCTTGTTCTTTGACCGCGTCGCGCAGAATTTCTCCCAGGCGGGGGTTCACAAACTGAACAAGAATTTCGGCAATACCCGCGGCGGTGAAGTCATAGTACGCGTTGCCGTCCTTTTCCGAAACGCGGAAACCGGCGTCAATGCCGTCAAGCGGAACTATGGTAACCCCCGATTTCAACCGCTCTCCCAGGCGGGCGCGTAACGACGCCTCCACCTCTTTGGCCGTCTCACTGCCGATCTGAACGCTGACCTCTCCGGCTTCGCTCTCCTGCCAGGCGGCCACAAGCTTGACAATCGCGTCCTGCAGCACCTCGGCGTTGTAGGCTTCCCTGGTAGTCTCGTGCACTACACGGTTGAACAGGCGGCTCAGTCTGGCTTCCACATTGAGCACCAGGTCACGACCGGCTTGTGCCAGGTTTTCCTTACCTGTCCGCTCGGCGCGCTCCGCTTCCTGGCGCGCGTCGCGCACGATTTCTGAGGCGCGCTTCTCGGCGTCAGCTACTATCGTCTTGGCGCGCTCCTCGGCCTCAGAGACGATTTCGGCCGCCTGCTTCTCGGCGGATTGTACGCCCTCGCTCTTTATCTTCTCGATGATCTCTTTCAGTTGCGCATCCATACCGAATTCCTTGTCTGTTTGGTAAAGTGTGAATCGCCGTGCGTAGAAGCAGTCTATATAAAACGCATGAATACTTCAAGCTTTTTGTGGTCAACTTTAGCTATCATTCCCACATAAGCTCCAATATCAACGGCGCTTCGAGCCGCAGCAATTCAGAGGCGCTGTAGCGCAGCTGCAGCGTGCGCCCATCGACAGCGCCCAGATTAGACGAGCTGATAGTGGTGGGAGCGTGTACCGTCACTGCTACAGAGGCGTCGGACAGAAACTCGTCAACAAAGCGCTGCGAGCGTTGCGGCTCGTGCCCACCGTTGCCGCGGTCCAGCCCGCTGAACAGCTGCTGGCGCATGACCGTACCATGAGCACCGGTCTCGACAACCGGTCTGTTCTGCCGACCAAAGGCGATTTGCAGCGCCTCCAGAGACTCAAAACGGTATTCGGCGTCTATGCGGGTCACGCCGTTGTGTCGCCGAAGGCGATAGGAACGCAACTCCAGGTCGCGATGAGTGGCTGCGGTCTGCTCGAAATCGCTCTGGTGCAGCGGTAGCGGCAATATGGAGGCGTCCTGGTCAAACATGCCGATTTCAAGCGCGCGAGAGTCGATGACGTACGAAACCGCCAGCGTTCCGCTGTGCGCACTCTGGAAGCTCAGTACGGTCTCGAGTTCCATGCACGAGCTCAGCACCCCAATGACAACGACAATTACTGCACAGCGGATTCTACACTTCAAAGTGCCCGAATAGTAACGCCAAAACCGTCACAGGTTCAAGTGCACCACCGTCTTGCCGTAGCCGCCCTCTTCGGGGCGAGCGTAGTGGTATTCAGCCTGCGGCTGTTCAGCCAGCAATGAGCGGACTCCCTGTTGCAGCACCCCGCCTCCTATTCCGTGAATAACGCTGAAATCGCGCAGTCCGCTGCGGCTGGCTCGATCGATCTGATCGCGCAGCGCTGCGAGAGCTTCTTCGAGGCGCATACCGCGCAGATCGAGCTCGAAGCGCGGTGCCGGACCACTGTCCGAAGTATCGATGTCGACATCAACGCCCGTGCGCGCTGAGTCTCGTTCTGCTGCAGCCGGCGCTACAACTTCCAGTTGATCCGCCTCAACGCTCATGCGCATCGAGCCGACTTCTATCTGCCACTTCCCGTCTCGCAGTTGGCGCAGCGCGTAACCTTCGCGTTTGCTGCCCAGCACTCGAACGCGTGCGCCCGGTTCCAGCCGAGCCGTTTCTGTTGCGCGCGCTCTGACTGTCGCTGCGGTCTGCGTCACCTCCTGCCGGCGCACAGCGCTCTCTGCTTCGAGCTCGTCCACAAACTCTCTTACCGCAGCAGTGCGTTCGCGAGTCAGCTCGGATTCACGCAGTTCTCTGACCAGGTTCTCCAGACGCCTGCGAGTCTGCGCTACAAAGCGATCAAACTCGGCTTGCTGCTGGCGCTTGAGAGCCAACTCGCGCTCTGCCAGTTCCTGTTCACGCTGGTTCAGAGCCTGCCGGTTTGCCTCGAGGCTTTGCTGTCGCCGCTCGAGATCGTGCTCGCTGACGCGCAGCTCGCTACCGCGCTGCGAGAGCTCCTCTATGATAGCTGCCGCGTCACTGCGCTGTTCACCAAGGTAGCGCTCGGCCGCAGCCACGGTGGCCGGCGGCAAGCCGTGGCGCCTGGCGATGTGCAGCGCGTGGCTCGCACCGGGAACACCGATAACCAGGCGAAAAGTTGGACGGAGACGCTCGCGGTCAAACTCCACCGCCGCGTTCTCCACCATCTGGTGCGTGTACCCGTAGTGCTTGAGCGCGCTGTGGTGGGTGGTGATCACGGCGGTGGCGCGTAACTCCACAAGACGGTCTACCACGGCCATTGCCAGCGCGCCGCCCTCTTCGGGATCGGTGCCGGCGCCGAGCTCGTCGAGCAGCACCAGTGAACGCTCATCGGCTTGTTCGAGTATCTCTCCCACGTTTTGCATGTGGCCCGAAAAGGTGGAAAGCGATTGCTGCAGCGACTGTTCGTCTCCGATATCAGCCCAGACCATAGCGAATAGCGGAAGGCGGCTCGGTTCTGCCAGCGGCAGCTGCATTCCCAGCCGGTAGAGCAGCGACAGTACCCCCATAGTCTTCAGTGCAACGGTTTTACCGCCGGTATTGGGCCCGGTCACAATCAGAATCCGTTTACCGTGGGGGATTGCGATATCCATTGGAACGCAGCTGCGTCCCAGCAGGGGATGGCGCGCCTGCCGCAGGTCTACCGCCTGCTCATCGAACAGCGGTCTGGTGCAGTCGTAGGCGCGCGCAAAGCGCGCTTTGGCGTAGAGCACATCAACCACCGCTACGCTGTCGCTTGCCTGCTGCAGCGGGATGCTCTGCTCGCGCAGCGCAGTGGTCAACTCACGGTATATTCGGGTAACCTCGGCCCGGTAGGCGGCGTGGAGTTCTCTCAGCTGGTTATTGCGCTCGAGAATCTCCGGTGGTTCAACGTAGACCGTTGATCCGCTCTGTGACACGTCGTAAACCACACCACCGAGGCGGTGGCGCTGATTGGCGCGCACCGGCAGCACAATGCGACCATCTTTCTGGGTTGGTACATCGGCGGCAAACGCGCTGCGCAAGCGCTCGTCGCCGAGATACGCTTGAGCCTGTTTCTGCAGGTTGCGCTGAATGGTTCGAAGCTGTTCACCAAGGCGGCGCAGCTCGGGTACCGCCTTCTCGATGACGTTGCCATCCGAGTCCAGCGCTGTGATCACCCGTTGTGCCGCCCTGCCAAGCTCATCGGCTATCAGCAGCAGGGATACCAACGGTTCCCCGTCGGCGTGGTCCGTGAGCCGCCCACGCAGTTTCAGCGCCGAGACAACAAAGCGCGCGATTGCCACCAGCTGGTCTCCCTCCAGCACGGTTCCTTCAACCTCCAGCGTTGCCAGATAGTCTTGAAACGCCGGGAAGCTGAGTCCCGAGGTCGGATCGGAGGTATCGAGCAGCCGTCTCCACTGTCCAACACGGTCGAGAGTTTCTTCGATCTGCTGCCGTTGCTGCAGAAAACGCGGGGCCAGGATCGTTTGCGCACCTGCCTCGCTGAAGCACCACTGCGACAGTTCCTGCATGATGCGGTCAAATTCCAGCAGCTTCAGCGTATGATCCCCGGCGCTGCTGTCAGGGTGCACACTCATGCCAACCCCTGTGCGCGAGCCGAAATCTCGCGATCGGCGACCATGTTCTGATAGCTGGTGTAACGGTCGGTGTCGATCTCTCCTGCCTCACGCAAGCGGCGCACTCCGCACCCGGGTTCGTGCAGGTGGCTGCAGCGCGAGAAGGCGCACTCAACATCGCGGAACTCGCGGAATGCCCAGCCGATATCCGATACCTCGTGCGGGTAGAGGTCAATTTCGCGAATACCCGGTGTGTCGATCAGAACGTATTCCGCCGTGGAAATCGTACTGCCAACGGTGGTGACGTGCCGTCCTCGTTGATACTTCACGCTGATCTCCCCGGTTCGCTGCTGCGCTTCGGGAATCAGCGCATTGATCAACGAAGACTTGCCAACCCCTGATTGGCCGACCAGCGCGACGCGCTTGTGTCGCAGCCACGCCGATAGTTCATCGAGCCCGCGCCGGCCGAGCGCGCTGACCTCGAACACCCGGTAGCCCAGATCGCGATAGACATCCAGCCGCTGGATGTGTGCGTGCTGCAGCTCCTGATCGATCTTGTTGACAATTATCGCTGCATCTACACCACCGAGTTCACACGCGGCCAGAACACGGTCCAGAAACCGCGGGCGGAACGGAGGCAACTGTGGCGAGGTAACCGCAGCCGCGCAGTCAACGTTGGCAGCCAGAGTCTGCAGCGCCCGCCGCTTGCGGTTCCAGCGCGATATCCAGTTTTTGCGTTCGAGGCGCGCCAGAATCATCGGTTCACCAGCAGCAGCGGCAATATCGGAGATCTGGACCCGGTCCCCTGGGGCCAGCGCGTTGTACTCGGCCTGGTCGGACTTCAGTACCTTGCCCTTGATCCTGCACAGCAGCGTCTGGTCCGAAACCGCAACTTGAAAAATATTGTTGGCTCCCGAGAGTACCACGCCGTGGTTTGCGTTCACAGCTCCAACACCTTGTCAAAACCAAACCGGGCAGCCAGACTCTGCAACGCCGCGCTGCTGCTCCCGGTTGTGTAGAATCTGTCTGCGCCTCCGGCCAACCCGCCGCGGCCGGCGCTACAGTGAGTCCCGGCCACGCGCTGAACCTGGCGTGCAACCCCTTCGCGCGAGTCGATGACCGTCACCCCCGGGCCAAAGAGCTGTTGCAGTTCTTCGAGCAGGTAGATGAAGTGCGTACAGCCGAGTACAACGCTATCAACGCCGGCCTCAACCAGGCAGCCCACCGCTTTGCCCACGCATCGGCGTACCGCCTGCGGCGACAGCTCCCCGTGACTCTGTTCAACCAGCCGCACAATTTCACCTGCTGCCTGGGTGACAACCGTGCACTCTCCGGCAAACTGCTGCACCAGGTCGTGCAAATAGCGCTCTTCTACGGTACGTGCGGTAGCGAGCACACCGATGCGTCGAGTACGGCTATGTGACGCAGCCGGCTTCACCGCGGGAACAACGCCGACAAACGGCAGCGCAAAGCGTTCACGCAGAGCATCGAGCGCAACAACGCTTGCAGTATTGCACGCCAGCAAAACCAGCGCGGGATGCTCGCGTTCGATCAGCCGCGCAGTCAGCTGCAGCAATCGGTGGCGCAGATCTGCAGGATCGCGTTCACCGTAAGGAAAGCCGGCGTGATCGGCTACATAGCTGAAACAGGCAGCCGGCATCAGCGATCGAACCGCGCTTACGTACGGCAGTCCGCCGATACCGGAGTCCAGCACCAGGATCGGGTGCTCAGCCATCGCCAAAAAGCTTGCGTAACGAATCGCGTGCCTGATCCGCCTTTGCGTCAGCCGGTGCTGCCGCGGGACTGCCGGCGCGCAGGGCAAAGAAGTCGCAGAAGTTTGCGCGGTCTTTTTCTCGCACAGCCTCGGGAATGCTCTCGCGGCATTCCCAGTGAGCCGACGGATCGTAGAAGCGGCAGTTGAGGCATACCTTCAGCTCCTTGCCGCAGCTGGGGCACAGTGTGTTGCGGTAGACGCGGGTTCGGTCATCGAACTCGTGCTTGCAGGAAAAGCAGTACGCCATGCCTTAATCGTATATCGAATCGGAATCGCGGGCAAGTGCCGGGAGCCACGTTTGCACCAGCTTCGTTATGCTCTATACTATGCATCTATGAACCAGCTGCGCTGTGAGCGTGACGGCTGCTCCAGAATGGCGTTCTTTCGCTCGCACACATGTCTCGAGCACAGCCAGGACTCTACCGCCGCTGCAACTGCCGCGATAGACTTTCTGCTGCAGCAGTCAGAGTTACGCGACCTCTGTTTTGACGGCTTGTGCATGAGCGGATTGCAGCTGAGCGGCAGGACATTCGAGCGCTGCTCGTTGCGCCACTGCGCAATCGAGCGCTGTGAACTATCGCGGGTCAAGTTCAATCTCTGCTTCCTTGAGTTTGCACGGATCAGCAGCTGCAGTTTTGCTCACTCTGATATCCGCCGTAGCGTATTTGGCGTCAGCCGGTTGAGCAGTAACGATTTCAGCGACTGCGAATTGATCGAGTGCAACTTCAACGGCGTCAGCTGCACGGATACCTGCTTTGACGACAGCGATCTGCTATCGAGCCGATTTATTGCAGCAGATCTTAGCCGCGTCGGCTTTCGCAACTGCAATGTTCGCGAGGTTCACTTCGGCAACACCTCACTTGCAAGCTGCGACTTCCGCTACTCAAACATTGAAGATGCCTACCGGCAGATTCCTGGACGGCGGCTGTGACGGTCTATGTTCATTCCAACCCGGTATTTGGCACCAACTCCTATCTGCTTGGCCCCACAGCCACCGGAAGTGCAATCATTATTGATCCGGGCAGTTTTGATGGCACCATCCTGCACCGGATAGAAGACAATCAAATGCATCTGTCGGCTATTCTGGTAACCAAACCGAGCTCGTTTCATATTTCGGGCATTAAAACCATACGCCGAATCTATGACGCACAGATCATTGCCCCGTGCCGTTCGCTTTTCTCCTATCCGTGCACGTTCATCGGCGACAACAGCACAGTTGAGCTCGACGGAGTACGCATCGAAACAATTGCGATGCCCGATCACTCGCGTGAATCGGTGCTCTACCTGATCAACGGCGCGCTGTTTTCCGGCGAAGCGCTCAGCGCCGGCATGATCGACGTTTCGGCTTCAGCGTACGCCCGAGCGCTCCTGATCGAGACCATCCGCACCTCACTGGTTGCGCTGCCGCCCGACACCGTCATATTTTCCAGTTTTGGTCCGCCGACTACTGTCGCTGTGGAGCTGGCGTCCAGCCCTGATTGCCGGCTGCAGCCTGATGCAGAGCTTTGATGATCGCCAGCATATCCGCGGGAATCGGTGCGCAGAAGGTTCGAGCTTCGCTTTCCGTCGGCAGGCGTATCGAGAGCGCCAGTGCGTGCAGGCAGAGCGGAGCCTCTCGGAAGCGGCTGTCAGCGCGGCTGTAGAGCGAGTCACCAAGAATTGGTGTCCCAAGGTGAGCCATATGTACCCGCAACTGGTGAGTACGTCCGCTGCGCGGAGCCAGATGGGTCAACGCATAGTCACCGTACACCCGCGCAACGTGATAGTCGGTACGGCTTGGTTTTCCACCCGCGGGCTGGACTCGGAAACGCTTGCGATTTGCCGGGTCGCGGCTGATGGTGCCGCCTACGCTACCACGAAGCGGCCGCGGCGTACCTCTGGTAACGGCTACGTAGCGTTTGCGTGTCCGCCGGGCGGCAAACTGCGCACTGAGGAACTCCTTTGCAGCGCTGTGCTTGGCGCAGATCATGACTCCCGAGGTGTCCTTGTCCAGACGGTGTACAACTCCAGGGCGCAGCGTGTCGGGATCCTCGCTGAGGGAAGAGACGTGGAACAGCAGCCCGTGCACCAGGGTACCGCTCCAGTTGCCCGCACCGGGGTGAACCACCATACCGCGTGGTTTATTGATCACAACCACGTCCTGGTTTTCGAAGATCACCGATAGTTCTATGTTTTCAGCGCTGACGCCCACCGGTGGCTCGGGGTCAAGTTCGAGCTCGATCTCATCACCGTGCTTGATCTTGCGCGACGCTTTGACCTCCACTCCGTTGACTCGCAGTGAACGGCAGCGCTTCTGCAACTGGCTGCGCCCCAACAGTCCCACGCTCTCGGTGAGGTACTTGTCTACCCGGGTACTCCACTGCGGCAGTTCCGGTTGCTCAACCCGGATGGTAAAACGCTGGCCGTCAGCGGTTGCCACGACGTTCCCTGCGGCCGAGAAGATTATCCACCAACGCCACCGTCACCGATATGGCTGCGGCACCCACCAGGATCCCGACGCGCTCACGGTCAGTGAGCTCCGGTGCGCCGGGAGGAGAAAAGAACCACGGCGCGTAATCGGCATCAAACTGTCCTGCTCGGGCGCTCTGATAGCCGAAGCGGATCAGATCGTAGAAAACCGAAGAGGCCAGAAGGGCTATCGGGAAGACGCCGATAGCGATGATCTCGCCGCGGCGCAGATCCAGCGCCCAGCCGGGGAACTCATCGGGGCTGTACGCTGCGGGCACAGCTTCATCGCTGTACAGCAGCGTTCCGCTGCAGAACAGCAGCAGCAGTGTCAGCGTTAGTACGCGCCGAGCCGGCATCGCTCAACTCCTCGGCCCGAACAGGACCGTGCCGAGCCGCAGCATGGTTGATCCTTCTTCAATGGCAATCTGGTAGTCGTTGCTCATGCCCATGGAGAGCACATCAAACGCCGGCGGTGCAAAGCGCTGACGAACTTCCTCAAAGCGCTGCGCCAGCAGGCGGAACGCAGCACGAATCTGTTGCTGGTCTTCGGTAAACGGCCCGATTGTCATTGCACCGCGCAGCTGCAACCGATCCATCTGCAGCACCTCTTCAACGCACGTCAAAAGCGCGTCACTGGTGGTGATGCCGTGCTTGGAATCCTCAGCGGAGGTGTTGTATTCAATCAGCACATCCATTGTCGTGTTGCTCTTGCGGCACCACTGCTGAAGCGCTGCTGCGGTCTGCGGCTTATCGATGCTCTGAACCGTGGAAAAGAGGCTGACTGCGTCGCGCGCCTTGTTGCGTTGCAGGTGGCCGACCATGTGCAGATCGAGACCAGCAAGCCGGCATAACTCGGGCTGGTACTTCTGCAGCGCCTCCTGCACCCGGTTCTCGCCAAAGCAACGGATCCCGGCCTGGTAGGCCTGGCGAACGGCATCGGCGTCCTGCGTCTTGGTCACCGCCATGATGGTTACACCTTCCGCGCTGCGCCCTGAGCGACGGCACGCCTCGTCAACGCGCTCGCGCACAGCCGCAAGGCGATCTGCGATTGTCTGTTGTTCCACTCTGTCATAATACCAGATGCCGCGCCGGCGGTGCAATCTGCGCTTTGCGCTACGGCTATTGACCAGCGCTCAGCGCTGCGCTACTTTATCAGCATGAGTGAAACACTGTGGTCCGAACGCCAGAAATCAACCTGGCGGACCAAAGTTGGTCTGGCGGAAATGCTCAAGGGTGGCGTGATTATGGATGTCACCAACGCTGAGCAGGCAAAGATTGCAGCAGACGCCGGCGCGCAAGC
>SKLB01000129.1 GCA_007123465.1 Spirochaetales bacterium | reverse complement strand
GCCGTATTTGTTATTGGATTGACGTTTGGTCTGCTGCTGAACAGACCGGCGGGTAATGAGCAAACGGAGTTTCAGCAGACCCAGGTTCAGAACGGCGCAGGCGGTCAACACCTCGCACGCCAGGTTCGCCCACTTCCAGAAGAAGCCGATGGCTCGTTTGCCGAGGTAGCCGAGGCTGTACTGCCGGTTGTGGTAGAGGTCAGCGTGGTGGAGGTAGTCGAGCAGCGCAGTCCGCGTTCGTTGTTTGAATTCTTCTTCGGCCCGCGACAGCAGCAACCGGATGATCAGCCGCGCGAGTTCGAGCGTCCGGGACTCGGCTCGGGCGTTATTGTGCGTCGTGACGGCGACACTGTCTATGTACTGACCAATAATCACGTGGTGGGGGACGCCACCGAGATCGAAATCGGCCTCTACGACGGCCGTCGATTCCAGGGAGAGCTGGTGGGCGGTGATCCGCGAACCGACCTCGCGGTGCTGGAGTTCAGCACCGCTGAAGAAGTTCCGATTGCACGCCTGGGCGACAGCGATGCGCTGCGCGTGGGACACTGGGTACTGGCCGTGGGTAATCCCTTCGGCTTCGAGTCAACCGTGACTTCTGGTATCATCAGCGCCACCGGAAGGCGACCGCAACAGGCTGGTGCCGGACTTCCCGAACTCACCGACTTCATCCAGACCGATGCAGCCATCAATCCCGGAAACTCCGGCGGCGCAATGGTCAACATGCAGGGCGAGATTGTCGGAATCAATACCTGGATAGTTGGCTCACAGACCGGCGGCAGCGTCGGGTTGGGATTTGCTATTCCCATGAGCCAGGCTGCCGATGCCATCGATCAGTTCATTGAAGAGGGACGGATCGTCTACGGCTGGCTGGGCGTGAGTATCGCCGACGCATCGCCTGACTCATTACCTGCGCTGGCAGAAGACCTTGGCGTGATCGATCTGGACGGGGCGCTGATTGTCAACGTCTACCAGGACTCGCCGGCGGCCCGGGACGGAATCCGCCCCGGTGACTTTGTAACCGCAATTGGCGCTGAGGCAATCGAAGACACCGTAGACCTGCAGCGCGCGGTGGGCCGGCTGGCGCCGGGTGATCGAACACAGTTTCAGATAATCCGCGACGGTAGTGAACACACGCTGACGGTGACAGTGGACGAGCGCGGCGAAGAAGAAGAGATTGCACAGGCTACCGATCTCTGGCCCGGCATGACCGTTGTGCCGCTGGATGATGCAATTCGCGAACGTGCCGATATCGCTGCGGGCATCAACGGTGCTGTGGTGGCAGCGGTCCAGCAACAGAGTCCGGCGGGAACAGCCGGGTTACGGCCAGGGGATGTGGTTACACACGCAGACGGCCGTGACATCGAAGGAGCCCGCGACTTCTATCGTGTTGCCGCACAATCTTCGGGCACACTCGAACTGCGCATTGCCAGAAACGGCGTCACTCTGACCGTAGAGATGGAAGCACTGTAACGGCACGCAGAAACCGCTCGCCGTAGCGCGCGAGCTTGGCGGCGCCCACGCCGTGCACCTGCGCCAGCGCTTCCAGTGTAGAGGGGCGGCGTTCGGCCATGTCGCTGAGGGTGCGGTCGGTGAAGATGATGTAGGCGGGAACACCTTTCTCGTCGGCGATCTGCTTGCGCAGTCGGCGCAGCCGCTCAAACAGTTCGCCGTAGACCGGATTGTGATGATCGATGCTGCGCTGGGCCCGATCAGCCGCAACCGCCGGCGCACGCGCCGGACGGTGTGCGATCATGCCGGCGCTGCGCTCACCGGAGAGCACCTCGCGCGCGCGGTTACCCAACGTGATAACGGGATACTTCTCATCAGTCTGCACCAGCAGTCCGTCGGAGAGCAGCGCATCGATTACACGCCGCCAGTGGACTGCCGGCAATTCGGCGCCCACTCCCCAGGTCTTGATCCGGTCATGACCCAACGTGCGGATGCGTTCGGTGTTTGCACCGCGTACCACGTCAACAATATGGCCGATACCAAATCGCCTGCCGGTCCGCACCACCGCGGACATTACTATCTGGGCCTCACGCGTAATATCTACACTGGACACAGCGCCGGCGCACACGTCGCAGCAGCTCTCATCCGATGCCCCGGCCCAGGACTCTCCAAAATAGCGCAAGAGCTGCACGCGACGGCACGAGGTAGAACCAGCGTAGCGCACCATCTCGGCTAACGAGCGCGCCGCGCGGGCGCGCTGCTCGGCGTCGCTGACCCGGTTGATGAAGTAGCGCGCGGTAGCTACATCACCGGCGCCGTACAGCAGCACGCACTCCGCTGGTTCACCGTCGCGCCCGGCTCGGCCGCTTTCCTGGTAGTAGCCCTCGAGGCTCTTGGGGATGTCGGCGTGCAGAACGTAGCGCACGTTCGACTTATCGATTCCCATACCGAAGGCGATGGTGGCCACGATCACCTCGATCTCGTCTCGCTTGAACTGCTCCTGGTTGCGCGTGCGGGTTTCTTCATCGAGGCCTGCATGGTAGGGCGCGGCGCGGATCCCCTTTGCCTGCAGCGCAGCCGCGGTCTGTTCTACTCGTTTACGGGTAGAACGGTAGATTATTCCGGGAAACCCGCGGCGTTGACGCACAAAAGCGTTGATCTGACTTGACTGATGATCTTTGAGCAGCACGCGGTAGCTCAAGTTAGGCCTGTCGAACGAGGCTCGCACCACGTGTGGCGAGCGCAGGCGTAACCGCTCCACGATGTCCGCCTGCACGCGGCGCGTTGCGGTGGCCGTAAAGGCCGCTACCGGTACCCCGGGG
>SKLB01000276.1 GCA_007123465.1 Spirochaetales bacterium | reverse complement strand
GGAGAACCCGCGCAACTTCCTGCTGATGAACGCCATGGGCCCCAACGTTGCCGGCGCAATCGGCTCGGCTATCGCTGCCGGTGTACTGATCGCGCTGGCTGGTTGACCCGGCCGGGTAGCAGTTGGCCCGAGGAGGAGCTGTCTGATGAAATCGCAGATTGGCCGCAGCGTGCTGCGCAAAGATGCTCCGGACAAGGTGCATGGACGCGTTCGCTATACCGACGATCTGCGGCTGCCGGGTATGCTGTACGCCGCACTGCTGACCAGTACGGTTGCGCACGCCAACATAACGCAGATCGACATAGAGGCCGCGCTGGAGCTTCAGGGTGTGCAGGGAGTCTTTACCGGCAAGGATTTCCCGTTGCTGGTTGGTCTCTATCTGGGAGACAAGCCGGCGCTGGCGCGCAACAAGGTGCGCTACTACGGCGAGCCGGTGGCGGCGGTGGTTGCCGATGACGAGCGTACCGCGCTGGAGGCGGTCAGGCTGATCTCGGTGCACTACGAGGAGCTGCCGTTGATCCGCTCGCCGCGTGAAGCGCTGCAGCAGGACGCGCCGCTGATTCACCCTGATATGGCCGATTACGTCCACATCCCGGCAATCCTGCCCGAGCCCGGCAGCAACGTCGGACACCGCACCCGCGTCCGCAAGGGAGATGCGGCTGCCGCGTTTGCGCAGGCCGATGTAACCATCGAAGGCCAGTACGAGTTTCCCCCCGGTGATCACGTTGCCATGGAGCCCCGCGTGGCAATCGCCGAGATCAGGTCCGACGGTCAGGTGATTATACGCAGCTCGACACAGTCACCCTACGGGGTGCGCGCGATCATGAGCCGCTGCCTGAAGATTCCCACCGGCAAGATCACCGTTATCGCCGGTCCGGTGGGCGGCGGGTTTGGTGGCAAGGCTGGTATCCAGCTCGAGCCGCTCGCCTACCTGCTGTCGCGCTCGCTGGGTGGACAACCGGTGCGCCTGGCAAATACGCGCGAGCAGGACATGGTCACGTCTCCCGGAGCACCCGGGCTGCAGTCGCGCGTGCGCCTGGCTGCCCGCAGCGACGGCGCAATAACCGCAGCCGAGATCGAGTTTCTGTTTGACTCCGGCGGCTACGCCGACTACGCGGTCAACGTTGCCCGCGCTGCCGGCTACGCCTGCACCGGTCCCTACAACATACCCAACGTCAGCTCGGATTCGCTGAGCGTGTACACCAATCACCCGTTTGCTACCGCCTACCGGGGATTTGGCCACATCGAGATGAGCTATTGCATCGAGCGATCGATAGACCTGCTGGCCGAGAAACTGCAGATGGACCCGGTTGAGCTCCGTGCGCGCAATGTGATCCGAGCCGGTCACGCTACGCCCACCAATGACGTGCTGGACGACAACACCGGTGACCTCGAGACCTGCCTGCGGCGCGCCGCGGCGGCAATCGAGTGGCACAAGGGATCGCGGCGGCAGATCAACGAGCATACCGTACGCGCCAAGGGCGTCAGCTGCTACTGGAAGGCCCCGGCCATCCCGACGTTTACCGATGCCGCGGCAACGGTGTCGTTCAATGAAGACGCCAGCGTGAACGTGGTTACCGGCGCGGTGGAGATCGGACAGGGAATCTTCACCGGTATCGCGCAGCTGGCAGCCGAGCGGCTTGGTATCGATACCGAGCAGGTGCACGTGGTTGACGAGGTCATCACCGACCGTTCGCCACACGACTGGACAACCGCCGCCAGCCGGACGCTGTTCATGGTTGGCCGCGCGGTGCTCTCGGCCATAGACGATGCGGTAGCGCAGATCAAGCGTACGGCCGCCGCTCCGTTGCGCTGCCCCGAAGAGGATCTCGAGGTCAGGGGCGGCCGGGTGTACATCCGCGACGTTCCCGCACACGGTCTGGCGCTGGAACAGGTAGTGCTGGGCTACACCTATCCCAACGGCAACGCCATCGGCGGTCCGATCATCGGGCGCGGCAAGTACATCGCGCGGCACCTGAGCGGAATAGACCCCAAGACCGGTGAGGGGCGCCCCGGGTTGGAGTGGACGCTGGGTGCCGAAGGCGTAGAGGTCGAGGTAGATTTGCGCGACGGGCGCTACCGGGTGCTGCGCAGCGCCTGTTCGATGGACGTTGGCACAGTAATCAATCCACAGCTGGCACGCGGTCAGGTGGTGGGTGCAATGGCGATGGGGATCGGCTACACCACGCGCGAAGCGTTCATGTTTGACAGTCGCGAGCGCGTGCTGAACCAGCGCCTGCGCGATTTCAAGATTCTACGCTACGGTGAACACCCCGAGTATATCGTTGACTTTGTCGAGACACCGCAGCGGGACGGTCCCTACAACGCCCGAGGGCTTGGAGAACAGGGCATCGTGGGGATGCCCGGTGCGCTGGCCTCGGCGTTCTCACGCGCCGTAGGGGTCCAGCTTCTGCGGCTTCCGATCACCCCCGAGTATCTGTGGCGCCAGACACACAGCGCCGGCGGCAGGAGCGCAGGATGATTTCGTACGATATCGTCTACCTGAGACCCGATAGCGTAGCCGAAGCCGTTGCCGCCTGGCAGCAGGCGTGTGAAGAGGGGCTGCAGCCGGCGTTTCTCTCAGGCGGCAGCGAGCTGCTCACCGCTGCGCGCGAGAATCGCAGCCGGCCGGGGGCGTTAATCGACCTGAAACGGATCGATGAGTTAGGCGCAATCGTGCAGACCGATGAGGCGTTGTGCTACGGCTCGAGCGTAACACTGACACGGCTGTGCCAACAGAGCGGGTTCCAGCTTCTGTCGCAGGCGGCCGGCCGGGTTGCAGACCGCACGGTGCGCAACAGCATCACCCTCGGTGGTAACGTGTGCGGCATGCTGCCCTATCGCGAGACGCTGCTGCCGTTCCTGGTTGCCGACGGGAGCGCTTCGATTGCCGGTCCGGACGGAACGCGCAGCGAGCCGCTGGCGCGCGTCTTCAACAAGCGGCTGCGGCTGCAGTCCGGAGAGTTGCTGGTTTCGCTTGCTGCGCCGCAAAGCGCAGTCGGGGCTGCCAGTTTCTATCGCCGCCGCGAGCGAGACGGACGTATCGATTACCCGCTGCTGACTCTGTGCGCCGTGGCCGCCGACAGCACGCTACGGATAGCCGTCAGCGGCGTCTATGCGTATCCGCTACGCAGCCTCGAGGCCGAGTCCGCGCTGCAGGCAGCCGGGGGCGATCCGGACAGACGCGCCGCCGCCTTTGTTGAGGCGCTGGCCGAAGGGGTGCGCAGCGATATGCGCGCCGCTGCGGATTATCGGCGCGAGCTGCTGCGGCAGGTGGTTGCCGAGGCTATCAGAGAGTTGGAGGGCAGCGTATGAAGCGTTATCAAGGGCTGTGTGAAATTGGACTGACTATCAACGGTCGCGCGCGACGGGTTACGCTGCGTCCCGCCGATACCCTGTTGCGCACGCTGCGCGATACGCTGGGCTTGGTGGGCACCAAGATGGGTTGCGAGAACGGCGACTGCGGCGCCTGCACGGTGCTGCTGGACGGCCTGCCGGTCAAGAGCTGCATCACTCTGACGCTCGATGCAGAGGGACGCGAGGTCACCACCATCGAGGGGCTGCGCGATAGTGTCATTCAACAGGCGTTTGTTGAAGCGTACGGTTTTCAATGCGGGTTCTGTACCCCGGGCGTGATTCTCAACGCCTACGCGCTGCTGAATCACGATAACAACCCCTCGGCCGAGACCATGCGCAGCTGGATGGAGAGTAACCTCTGCCGCTGCACCGGCTACGAGCCCATCGAAAACGCCATCAAACTGGCAGCCTCGAAGCTGCGCTGAACAACAGCGCCTGCCGCGGCACGGCTCAAGACCACGTGACCATTCGGTGGCGGCCTACGGCGTGAACCTCCACGTCGATACCGTAGGTCCGGCTCAGAAGCGCGGCTGATAACGCCTGCTGGGTTGGCCCGGCAAACAGGATCTGGCCTTCGCGCATCAGCGCCACCTCGGTTGCGCACGCCGAGGCTACGCGCGGATCATGGGTTGTCAATACTACCGTCACCCCACTGCGCGCCAGGGCGCTGATGCGGTCCAGCAGCCGGGCGGTGTTGGCCAGATCCAGGTGCGAAGAGGGCTCGTCCATCAGCAGCAGCCGGGGCTGCTGCGCCAGCGAGCGCGCCGTCATCACCAGCTGTTTCTCACCGGCGCTGAGCGTGGTTACGCCGCGCTCGGCCCACTGGTCGGCGCCGATTTCGCGCAGCGCGCGATGCGCGGCTTCCACGTGGCCGGCGTCGGGTATCTGCAGCGTTGTCAGGTAGGGTGCTCGTCCGAGCAGGACGTACTCGAGTACCGAATACTCAAACGGCAGATGCTCGTCCTGCGGCACCAGCGATACGGTGCGCCCCATCTGCTTGCGCGCTATCGAGTGCAGCGGGCGGCCTTCGAGGCGCACCTCGCCGGCTGACGGTTTGAGCCAGCCGAGGCAGAGGTTCAATAGCGTTGTCTTGCCCGAGCCATTGGGCCCCAACAGCGCGGTAACCGATCCCTGCCGGATCTCCAGGCAGAGGTCGCGCAGCACAAGCCCGTCCTGCTCATTGTAGCCGAAGCGCACATTGTCTATCGAAACAATCGCGGAACTCATCGCTCTATCCGAAATCCCGGGCGCACCAGCAGCGCGATAAACCCGACGGCGCCGAACAGCGATGTCAGGATTCCCAGCGGTATTTCGCCGGGCAGCAGCGTGCGTCCCAGTGCGTCACAGAACGCCACAAATGCGGCGCCGATCAACAGTGACATCGGTATCGACCAGCGGCCATCGGCACGAAAGAGACGCCGCGCGATATGCGGGATCAACAGCCCCACCCAGCCGACTATTCCGGCAATCGAGGTGACCGCCGCGGTGGCAACTGTTGCCGCTGCTATCAGCAGCAGCCGCTCACGCCCGGGCGTGGTCCCCAGCGAGAAGGCTACCCGATCGTGCAGTGAGAGAAGGTTGGCGCGCCAGCGCATCGCCAGCAGTACCACCAGTGCCGGCAGGACCGCGGGCAGCAGAAACAGCAGTTCATGCCAGCCAACCGACCACAGTCCGCCCAGCATCCAGAAGGTGATTGCCGGCAGCTGATCCATTGGATCGGCTACGTACTTGAGTATGCCTACGCCCGATGAATAAACTGCCGATACCGCGATGCCGGCCAGCACCAGACGCAACACCCAGCCGCCGAAGCGGATCCGCCGCGCCACCGTATACGATACCGCCAGTCCGGCGGCCGCAAACAGCGCTGCGCACAGCTGCACGATCAGCGGCTGCGCCGAAAACCCTATGATGGCCAGGGCTGCACCAAACGCCGCGCCCTGCGTCACCCCCACCAGCCCGGGTTCCACCAACGGATTAGCAAAGAGCATCTGCAGCACGGTGCCCGAGCCCGCCAGCGCGGCGCCCACCAGCAGCGCCGCCAGCAGCCGCGGCAGACGCAGTCCCAGCAGCACGCGCAGCGCCAGCGGGTCGCTGCCCAACAGCGCCGGCGGCATGAAACCGGGCTGCGGGTAGCGCCCGACCAGCAATGCGGCCACGGTGACCGTCAGCGCTATGATTGTTACAACGCTGGCGCGCCGGTGGAGGACGCGTTCCCCGGCGCCGCTCAGGGGAGGTCGCCTTCGAGCTGCGGTACAATCAGCGCTTCAATCTCGGCCTGCGACATATCATAGAGCACGGAGAAGAACTCACGCATCGCAGCGTCGATATCGAGATCGGCAAACAGCTCGGGATGGATGCGCGTTGCAAGCCACTGCAGTCCCAGCAACCAGCGTACATCGGGCTGATCCCAGCTGTAGAAGTCCGACGCGAACCCAAAGAGCGCGTCATTCTGCAGCGCGCGCAGCTGGCGCCACTCGCGACGCTGACGGACGCGCTCGGTAACAGCGTCGATGCCGTGACGATACGCAACAAGTACAATTGTGTCGGGATCCCAGGCGGCAATCTGCTCAAATCCAACCGGGGCCCAGCCGCCGCCGGGGTGTTCGCCAACCCAGACCGGCGTCCCGCCGGCCATGCGGACCAGATCGCTCTGTATCCAGCGCGACGGCGGAATCGAAAACACCGGCTCACCGGCGCTCTCACTGTAGTAAAGCAGCAACACCCGCGGACGCTGATCCTCACCAAGCGCGGCGGTGCGGCGCTCGATCGCTGCACGGCGCTCTGCAAAGTACGCTATCAGCTCTTCGGCTCGCGTCTCGTTCTGCAGAATTTGACCCATAATGCGCAGATCGCGCTCGTACTGCTGCGGTGTCTCCAGGTCCACGTAGACTACCGGTATGCCGAGCTGCGCCAGGCCCGCGCCCAGTTCCTGGCGCATGATCGACTTCAGAATCACCACGTCCGGCCGGGTTGCCGCAATCTGCTCCGGGCCAACGGTGCTGCTGAAGATTGTGCGATTGGTGTGATAGTCGGGGTCGATAGCTTCCAGGAAGTTGCCCTTACCCTGCGTGATGTGACCGACGCCTACCAGCCGCTCGGAGGCACCCGGGAAGAGATAGAGCGCATCGGCCAGCATCAGAACCGCGCGGCCACCCATCGCGATGCGTTCCGCCGGGCGTGGCATCAGCACGTCGCGTCCCAGTGCATCGGTTACCACCATGGTGGGGAGGTCTTCCGCCATCGGCCGTGCCATCAGCTGCGGCGCGGCCGACAGCAGTAGCAACAGCACCGCGGTTGCTGCAACAGCCGGTTTGATCGGGAGCTTGAAACACATATCGATATCTCCTGTTGATTCAGTCATGTTCTGCCTATCGTAATCATAGTCAGCTCGATTGTCCAATCACGGCTGCAACTGCCGGTAGTCGCGCGGGGTATCGATGTCCGCGCTTACTCCGTAGCAATCGGTATCGATGGTGCGCATCATCACCCCACACAGCGCCCGCTGCATGCTGGCGTCCGGCGGCAGCGCCACGACGCGTTCGGCAACCTCGCGGTTCAGCAGCACCGGGTGGCCGGGTTGGCCGCGATAGGCCGGGCGGACCGCGGCGCACGGTTCTGCATTGCGCAACTGCTGAAAGAGAGCCGCCGGCACCAGCGGCATATCGGCCGGCAGCACGTAGAAACGCTGCGACTGAACCTCGCGGACCCCGCGCTGGATTGATGAGAACATACCGAGCTGCGCCTGGTGATTGACCACCACGCTTACTCGAGACAGCCGGGCAAAGCGCTGCCCCAGCAGCTCGCTGTGTTCAGCGCGCACCACCACGATGACCCGCGTTTCCGCGGCCAGCGCCGAAGCCACAACCGCGTCGATAACCCAGCCGTCGCCCCAGCGCAGCGCCGGCTTCCACCGGCCCATCCGCTGTGATTCACCGGCTGCAGGGATTACACAATCGAGCATGCGCCATGGTAGCGCTGTGGTTGCGCTGCGGCAAGCTCTTCTTGACACACGCTGATTTCCGTATTTAAATAGTCACATACGACATTGACAGATGACGCAGTGCGTACTCAATAAGAACGGCGTTCAGTACGAGCCTGGAGGTTAGCCGATGTTACACGATTTTGCGTATGCCGCACCAACGGCCAGAGAAGAGTTGTTCTCCTTGATGGCCGAGCACGGTACGGCAGCGGCCGTTTTGTCCGGCGGAACCGACCTGCTGGTCAATATCCGCTCCGGCATCGCCAGGCCGGACTATATCATAAATCTCAAGGGCGTGAGCGAGCTGGCGGAACTGAGCTTTGATGCCGGGCAGGGGCTGTCGATCGGGGCGTGCGTCACGGTGACAAAACTGCTAGCGGATGCCACCGTGCGCCAGAAATACCCGCTGCTGGTCAGCGCCGCTTCGCAGCTGGCAACCCATCAGCTGCGCAATCGCGCCACAATCGTTGGCAATATCGTGACCGCATCACCGTGCGGTGATATGTCGTCCCCGCTTCTGTGCTACGGCGCCGAGGTGGAACTCGCGTCGGCTTCCGGTACCCGTACGGTTACGCTGCAGGAGTTCATTACCGGTGTCAAGAAGACGGTTATAAAGCCCGATGAGATCGTGCAGCGGATCATTGTGCCAACCACCTACGTCGGTGGACGCGGCAACTATCTGAAGCTGAAGCGCATCAAGGGTCACGATCTCGGTGTGGTTTCGGTGGCTATGCTCACCTACGGTACAAAGATCCGTGTGGCGATTGGTTCGGCGGCGCCCACACCGCTACTGTTATCGGAGTTTCCGATCGATGCATCGGCAGAGACTATCAAGCAAGCGGCTCGCGCTGCAATATCGCCAATCGATGATGTACGCTGTACCAAAGAGTATCGGGCGTTCATGGTCGAGGAGTTCATCGAGCGCCTGCTGGCAGAGGTACACGCATGAGAAAGATACGGCTACGGATAAACGGAGATCTATACGAGCGCGACGTGCGCGAGAGCAAGACGTTGCTGCACTTTCTGCGTGAAGATGCCGGACTCACCGGTACCAAGGAGGGCTGCGGCGCCGGCGAGTGCGGTGCGTGCACCGTGTTCATGAACGGCGAGACGGTCAACTCCTGCCTGGTGCTGGCGGTGGAGGCCGACGGTGCGGAGTTGCAGACTATTGAGGGCGAGACAGCTGAAGACGGGTCCCTGTCAGCGGTGCAGCAGGCGTTTGCGCGCCATCACGCGGTGCAGTGTGGTTTCTGCACGCCGGGCATGATCATGACCGTCAAAGATCTGTTGCAGCGCAAGCCCAAACCAACGCGCGAGCAAATCATCCACGGCATCGAGAGCAATTTCTGTCGCTGCACCGGTTATCAGCAGATTGTCGAAGCAGTCCTCGACGTCACCGGCCAGCTGCCTGATTCCGACAAAGAGGGTCTGAAATATGTATGAGACAATACCCGCTGCAGAGCTTAAAACCGTAGGCAGAAAATCCCCCCGCGTGGATGCGTACGAGAAGCTTACCGGTCACGCGCCCTACGTGTCGGACATGGTTGTCTCCGGCATGCTCTACGCCGCGGTCAAGCAGAGCCCGCACGCCCGTGCACGCATCCGCAACATCGATACGTCCAGAGCGCGTGAACTGCCGGGCGTGCGCGCGGTAGTGACCGGTGCCGAGCTCGACTACCGCGTTGGGCTCTACGTGGTGGACAAGGGCATCCTGGCGCGAGACGAGGTGCGCCATTTCGGCGAGGCGGTGGCCGCGGTAGCAGCCGATACCCTGATGATTGCCCAGCAGGCGGTGCGCTTGATCGAGGTGGATTACGAACTGCTGGATCCGGTGCTGCATCCGCTGAAGGCGCTGGAGAAGGACGCGCCGCTGGTCCATCCCAGGCTGGGCGATTACTCCTACATGGAAGCGGCGTTCACTCCGGTTCCCGGAACCAACATCGCCAACCACACCAAGATACGCAAGGGCGACGTGGAAAAGGCGTTTGCTGAAGCCGAATGGATCATCGAACGACAGTACACCAATCCTTCGGTGCAGCACGTGCCAATGGAGACCCACGTGGCGATCGTACGCTGGCAGCCCAACGACGAAGTCACCATCTGGTCTTCAGCGCAATCGCCGTTTACGCTGCGCAACCTGTTCTGCACCGCCATGAAGGTACCGCACCGCAACGTGCGCGTAATTGTACCGTATGTCGGCGGCGGCTTCGGCGGTAAAGCCGGGATCGGCATCGAGCCGCTGGTGGCGGTGCTCTCCAGGCTCTCCGGCGGCCGTGCGGTCAAACTGACCGCCAGCCGCGAGCAGGAGTTCAGCCTGTTGCCGTGCCGCAGCCAGCTGACCTATCGCATCAAGACCGGGGTCTCCGCTGACGGCAGGATTACCGGTCAGCACATGACGATGTACTGGGATTCCGGCGCCTACGCCGACTACGCGGTCAACGTGACGCGTGCTTCGGCCTACTCGGCGGCCGGCCCCTACGAGATCCCCAACGCGTGGGTCGATGCCTATACTATCTATACCAACAAGCCGTTTGGCACCGCCTACCGGGGGTTTGGTCACGTCGAGTTCCACTGGGGTATCGAGCGCCACATGGACCTGGTGGCCAAGGTCATCGGGATGGACCCGGTGGAGTTCCGGCGCAAGAACACACTCAAAGCAGGCTGCAGGACGCTCACCGGTGAGCTGATCCGTGAGAGTACCGGCAGCGTTGACAAGTGCCTCGACGCGGTATGCGCGTCGATCAATTACGGCAGCCTCACCAAACAGGAGAAGGAGCGCCAGAAGCGCACCGGCATGAAGATCGGCAAGGGGGTTGCCTGCTTCCACAAGGCGCCGGCCATGCCGCCGTTTACCGCCACCGCGGTTATTCTCAAGATGAACGAGGACGGCACGGTTACCGCCAACCTTGCGCTGACCGATTACGGCCAGGGCAGTTACACGGCTATCGGCCAGATCATCGCCGAGCGGCTGGGGTTTGCGGTTGAAAAGGTCAAGGTTGCCTTCGACTGCGACACGGACCGCGAGCCCTACGACTGGCAGACAGTGGCCTCAAAGGGCCTGATCCTCAGCGGTAACGCGGCGATCCTGGCAGCCGAAGATCTGCTGGCGCGTGCCTACGATGTTGCCTCGCAGGCGTTGCGCTGCAACCAGATTGACCTGGCCCACGACGGCGAAAAGATCTACGTCAAGCATCATCCGGAGTCCGCGGTGACCTTCCGCCAGATGGCGGTTGGCTTTGCCTATCCCAACGGCAACGGCATCG
>SKLB01000226.1 GCA_007123465.1 Spirochaetales bacterium | reverse complement strand
TCGCCGCTGTTCGGGACTCAATTGCCCCTCGACTATAGTACATTCGCTGCGGCGCTGTTATATTTATACGTAGCGATGGAGGGGAACAGATGAGAGCACAGGTTGACAGCACGAGGCTGGTGCGTCTCGTGGCGGTAGCGGTTATCGGCACAGTGGCGTTGGCGGCGTGCGGCGGCCGCGACGAATTGACCGAGGCCGAGGCGCTTACGCTGCGCGCCGAGCGCCGCGACGAGATACTGCAGGGAACCGTTGAGCGCTTCGGCGGCGATGATTTTGCACCCGGGGTTGTAGGGGGAACCTGGACCGCTTCAATCAATAACGATCCGCGGACGTTCAACACCCTGACCGCACGCGACGGGGACAGCCGCACCGTCATCAATGGTCTATTCGACTATCTGGCAGACTACGATCCCTACCGGCGTCAATGGAAACCCAATCTGGCTTCATTTGAGATCGATGCCGACGAGGCTCGCGACGACATGCGGGTAGTGTTTACCCTGCGGGAGGATATCTACTGGACTACGCCGGGACAGTCGCGCCGGGATGGCGTCAAGGTGACCTCCGACGACGTTATCTACTGGTACAACGAGATCAACGGCGACCCCGAGCTGCAGCAGCCGGGCTACGCACAGCAGTTCATTGAACTGCCCGACGGTACGCGCGAGCGGATCCAGATCGAGCGCATCGATGAGCGCCGCTTTGCATTTGTCTACCCGCGGGTTGTAGCCGAACCGATCCTGTCCAGCAATATGCAGTTTGGACCGCGCCATGTCTACCAAGCGGCAAAGGAGGAAGGCGGCGTAGAAGGCGTCCTGAACCTGTTCAGCGTCGACACCGATGTCAGAACCATCCCGTCTCTCGGGCAGTACCATATCGTCGAGTACAATCCGGGCGTGCGCGTGGTGCTCAATCGCAACCCCCACTACTGGAAGACCGATAGCGAAGGAACCTCGCTTCCCTACATTGAACGGCTGATCTACCGCGTTGTACCGGACCGCAACACCGAGTATCTGATGTTTCGCGACGGGACCAAAGATTCGTACAGCCCGCGGCCGGAAGATCTCGAGGAGCTGATCACCGCGCGCGAGCGCGACTATACCGTTTACAACGGCGGAGAATCGCTCGGTTCCTCGTTTATCACCTTCAATCAGAATCCGCAGAACATGAACCCGGACGTCTACAGCTGGTTCATCCAGACCGAGTTTCGCCAGGCCATGAGCAGCCTGCTCAACCGCGAGCGCATTGCCGCCCAGGTCTACCGCGGCCTGGCAAAACCTGCCGAGCACTTCTTTGCCACGGCAAACCCGATGTTCGACCCGGATATCCGCCTCGAGTACACCTTCAACCCCGAACGTGCGCTGGAGCTCTTGGAGTCGATCGGCATAACGCAGGCCGCAGACGGCCTGATGTACGATGCCGACGGCAATCATATCGAGTTCACCATGAACGTAGGCGTAGAAAACGAGATCTGGGTCGACATTATGAATATTTTTGCCGACGAGCTGGGTGAGGTTGGCATCACCGCTCGAATCAGGCCCATCGATTTCCAGAACCTGGTGGAGCGGCTGACCTCGACCTACGACTGGGAGGTCATCGGTGTTGCGCTCGGCGTCAACTACTGGCCCTCCAGCGGCAGTAACGTCTGGCAGTCCAGCGGCAACTTCCATCTGTGGCATCCGCTGCAGGAGAGTCCGGCAACCGAGTGGGAGGCCCGCATCGATTATCTCTACAACGAGGGCCGCTTCACCATCGATCCAGAACGCCGTAAAGAGATCTACGACGAGTACCAGAGAATTCTGCTCTCCGAACTGCCGGTGATGTATATTGTTCACCCGCTGTCTTTTCTAGCGGTCAGAGACCGATGGGACAATGTCTACTATGACACCCTCGGCGGATTTCAATCGGAGTACGTATTCCTGAAGCAATGACGAGATTCAAGCACCGGCTGCGGCAGTACAGCGCGCAACTGTTTGCACCCTACACCCGACTGCGGGCAAAACACCCGCTGTTTACCTTTATCATCGGCCGGATGGGTGCCATGGTCACGATGCTGTTTATGCTCGGGCTGGCGGTATTCTTCCTGATGTCTCTGACCCCGGGTGACATCGTAGACAACTACGTACGCAGTCAGATGCTGATGACGCAGGATTTCCGCCAGGCCGACAACATCTACACCGAGGAGGCCATCGCCCAGATGCGCGCGCGGCTCGGACTGGACCAGCCGTTTTACGTGCAGTACGCCCGCTGGCTGCGCCAGGTGCTGGTGGAACGGGATCTCGGGCGCACGATGATCTCGCGTGCGCCGGTACTGTTCCTGATCCGTGACCGCATGATCAACTCGCTGATTCTGAATCTTATTTCGCTGTTCTTCCTGACCATCATCTCGTTTGCGCTTGGAATCTACTTCTCATCCAAGGTGGGAACCAGGGTGGATATCGTTGCCACCTTTGTTGCACTGTTTCTGCACGCCTTTCCGGGTATTCTGCTGCTGATTCTGCTGCAGCTGTTTGCCTCGGCCAGCGGGCTGTTTCCGATAACCGCCTACCCCCCGTTCCCATTTTCCGAGGATCCGGTCGCTTTCAGCTTCAGCTATCTCTATCATATATTTCTGCCGCTGCTGGGCGCTTTTCTCGGCGGCATCGGCGGCACTATGCGCATGATCCGTGCGACCATGCTCGATCAGCTCGGCCAGCCCTACATAACCTCTATCCGTTCGCGCGGTGTCAGCGAACGGCGGATCTACTTCGCACACGCGTTTCGCAATACACTCAATCCCTACATCAC
>SKLB01000181.1 GCA_007123465.1 Spirochaetales bacterium | reverse complement strand
CCATCACGCCGATCAGGGCTTCGGGATCGTAGCCCATCTCCGCCATATACCGCACCCCCAGCTCATCGGACTCGTTTTCGTCGGTGCGGCTGAACGACAGGAACAACAGCTGCATCCCTGCACCGGCGAGCGGCGCAATCTTCTGCAGTTCCGGTTCGATCATCATCGCCAATCCAACGCCGAGTTGGGTCATCTGCATCTTGCTGATTCGGGTCGAAGCGTGGCGCGCGGTAACGTGGCCGATCTCGTGGCCGAGAACCCCGGCGAGTTGTGCTTCCGAGTTGAAGTGTGCCAGAATCCCGCGGGTCACGTAGATGTAGCCGCCGGGGAGTGCAAACGCGTTGACGGTTTCATCGTCAATCACACGAAAGGTCCACGGCAGATCGGGCCACTCGCTGGCGGCACCCATGGCAACGCCGATATCGGACACGTAGCTCTGCAGCGCCTCGTCGGGGTACAGCCCCATCGTCTCGCTGATCTGCCCGTCGGACTCTCGGCCCATCTGAATCTCCTGGTCCATACTCATCAGATTGAACCGGCGTTCTCCGGTGGTAGGGTTGGTCATGCACCCGACCAGACCACTGAACAGAATCGAGACCAGAATCGCCACCGCAACGCGGGATCCTTTCCGTATTGTTATCTGTTTCATCGTTTGCCTCCTCTATGGACAATTAAGATCAAGACACCGATCCGAGAAGCCGGCTGAGTATCGCGGCGGTATCGATCTGCAAGAGAGCGGGGATGTGAGATTCGGCGGAACCGTCCCGGTGCAGATCGCTCAACAGGCCATAGTACCCGGCAAGAACGCGCGCAAGATCAAAGCGATCGGTCTGCAGGCGGCAGGCCAGTATGATGGTCGAATGCTCGTCCCGAGACAGGGTTTCTTCGATGGTCTCCACACTGAAACCCGACGAATCCGGGCGCACGAACCCCGGCGATACGACGTTCGAATGACTGTCGAACTGGCCGTCGTCGATCAGAACCGTCACCAGGGCGATCTCTGCACCGAGGGACGTACCTACGAGATACACACCTTCCGGGTGCCCATTGGGCTTGAGGCAAAGCATCTGAGCAAGATGGTCCAGGGACCGAATGCGCTCCTAACCCTGGCTCGCCGCTGCAGGCTTACTTGTTGTTCTTCTTCAGCGGACTGTCTTGCCGCTCGGTTGTCGGACCGCTGCTCTTCACGACCGGTTTCTTCTTCTTCTTCGGCTTGTTCGGTGTCTTGTCGCCCATTCAAAGCTCCTTTGGCGCGATTCTTCGCGCCAGGATATGCAAGTCTATCATCGATGATCGTTCAGCACGATAGGCCGACAGGTCGCTTGATCTTTGTGATGCTCAGGCGGCCCGTCCCTTCTTGCCGACAAATAACATCCCACCACCCACGGCGATGGCTCCAATCCCTGCCCACATCGGTACATTGACCGTGTTCTTTTCTGCTACAGCAAGCTCGATCGGACCGATGTTCGCCCGCCGTGTCCGGCTGGTGTAGGTAAATCCGCCGTATGCCAGGCCCAGAACTCCAGCGACTATCAGGATGATCGCCAGTAACTTCATTCCACTCATACTCTTCCTCCCGCGGACTTGGTCCGCATCATCGAAAAAAGCGCTCCCCTCCGAAGAGGGGAACATCCGGTTAAGGATACGTGAAAGTTATGCATGATCGGCTACTATCGTCTGTTCGCCAGCGCACAGACCGCGCTCGCTGGGCGCAGCAGGTTAAGATTATCCATCTGAACATGCCCGAGTTCCATTCCTGCGTCCCTGTATCTCAGTAGCCGAAGCTGCCTGCGTTGATCGCCGCAAAAGGTTGGTCGCCGTCCGCGACACCTGCGCGCAGCACAATTCCCATGCCGGCATTGAGTCGCAGCCCGACTCCCATAGCGGCCGACCAGCGCAGATCGAACTCACCGGCCGACTGCGGCAGCGAACGCCACGCGTTGCCGGCGTTGGCATGCGCGCTCACGTACATCCCCTCGCCGAAGAAACTGTCGGCACGCCTGATACGTAGCCGCGCTTCCAGACCGGCCATCAGTTTGTGCCGACCGAAGAACGGCTCATCGTCGTACACTGCGAAGAGTCGGGGATCGGTGACGGTGAACGAGCGATAGGGTCGGGGGAACTCTTGGCGGAACTCTCCGGTGGCGAAGTCGGTGCCGCCAAGTACCACCGCGCCGAGACTCGCGTTATCCCGGATAGGAACGAACAGATCGGCATCGAACTGCAGCAACTGGTACTCCACTTCTCCACCGAGGTGCGGGTTAGCCGTGGTATAGCGTGCCCGGGCGGAGCCCCCGCTCATCGGGAAGTGCCGCGAGTCGCGTGTGTCGACGCCCGCGCCGAACAGCACGGCCCCGATGATTTCGTCGAACCGCTCGGTTGCGATCATGGTTGTTTCCGCGGCCGGAATGGGCGATTCGAACCAGCGTAACCGGTAGCCTGCGAACAGCTCGCCAAAGCGGCTCACCACTACACCGAGGTCGACGCCTGCAGTGGCCTCCCGATTGCGGTGCCTGACGACAACGTTTGACGAGGTAAAGAACTCGTCAAAGCTGGAAAGGTAGCCGGCAATCGGACGCAGGTAAGCGTTGACTGCCAACGGCTGGAAGTACTCGATCTCGATCCCGTTGCTGCCGACGAGGCTCGCAGTCAGAGACAGATTGGATGCCTCTCCGCTCAAGTTGGTCAGCATCACGTTGGGCGTCAGCACCAAGGTGCTGCGTGCGGTGGATGAAAACGATCCGAAGTAGCTCATGCCGATCTGCACCCGGTGCTGCCCCCGTTCGACCGGTGTCAACCGAACGAGCAGAACCGCGTGGCGGTTCTCATCGTCAACTACTCTGGTCCGTACCAGGTCGAACCTTCCCAGGCTGTACAGCGCGTCGACGGAATCGGACAAATCGGTGCCGCGAACCGCCTGCCCGACGTGCCGAGAGAACAGTTGCCGCGCCGCTTCCGCATCTGCTTCGGTCCCGCCGCTGACCCTGACGTCGGTAATGTGGACGACTCTGCCCGTCGGGTACGAGATCACATACCCCGGAACCGCCGCCTCCGCTCGCGCCGGATCCTGCCCGAGACGGGCGGCCAGCGTGCTCAGTTCGTCTTGAACCTCGCGCGCCGCCAACTCCCCACGTTCGGATAACTCGTCGTAGCGCGAGAAGTCCGAGCTTGAAAGGCCGTTGAGATCCGGTGAGATCAACAGGTCGGCGGACTTGCGCTGCAGCTGCATGTTCGCCTCAACCAGGATCCGGGTTGCCTGGTCCAGCGACGCAAGCGGAGAGCGGCGCAGTGTTTCATAGTCGATCAACTGCTCGAGAGTTTCCACGGCTATCACGATATCGGCACCGAGAGAGCGTGCAACGTCCACCGGGAGGTTATTGACGATTCCCCCGTCGACCAACTTGCGCCCGCCAAGCTGAAACGGATCGAAGAGTCCGGGAATGTTCATACTGGCCCGCATGGCATCGGCTATCGAGCCGGAATCGAGGACCACCTGTTCTCCGGTGAGAATATCCGCTGCAATAGCCCGGTAGCGGCGCTGCAGGTCGTCGAACTGAATGTCGGCCGGGATTCCGAAGGTCAGCCGATCCAACAGCGCGCTTATGTTCTGCCCGCGCAGCAGCCCTCCGCCGGCGCGTAATCCGCCGGAATCGAAGGTCGTCCCGGCGAAGTAGCGTTCCGAGGCCAGACGCGAGCGATAGCGATAGAGGCTGCGGGGCAGCAGATCGCTGAACATCGTGTCCCAGTCGACGTCGGCCACCAGTCGATAGAGATCCGCGGAATCATAGCCCGCCGCGTACAGACCGCCGACAATCGCCCCCATGCTGGTTCCGACAACGATATCGACCGGCAGCCCGATTTCCTCGATCACTCGAATGACTCCGACATGCGCGATCCCGGATGCCGCACCGCCGGAGAGAACCAGGGCCACCGTTGGGCGTTCGATTCCCGGGTCGGTTCCCGAACCGTCCTGGCCAAGCGCAACTCGATGCGGCAATACGCCAAACAGCGCTACAATCAGTGCAACAAGCGCGAGCCTGCCGCCGTGCAGGCATCGAGCGTGCGCTGAGACTGATCGTGAGCTCGATCGTCCGGCGCTCCTTTTCTGCCGCACCCAGGTCACCTGCAGCGGCTATACGGTCGACAGCCGCTGCAATCAACGCGAGTACCGGCACCAGGAACGACAACGCCAGAGTTCCCGCAGCACGGTACGTCCTTCGGCACGGCAGCGCGCACACTGTCGTGCTCATGCGATCGATAGAAATCCACGGAAGGATTGTTCACCGAGTCCGTGCACCTCACTTCACAAGGCCTTACAGAATAGAGACCAACACAACTACCAGAATCACAACTACCAGAACACTGATAAGCCATCCCATTTGATTATCCTCTATCTATCTATTCCAACGAGTCGCTACAACGATTGACATGCGTCTATCGTCCCGCATCTTCACATCCGCCGGTCCGTCACGCCCGGTACGTTCGTTCGGTATATTCGCTGTGCGGTACCGGTTTCTTGTCGCGTTGATAGAAAAGCGCCACAAGCAGTCCCAGGATGAATCCTCCGGCCGCGGTCAGGACCAGCAGCAGTATCACCGGGACCTCCGCGGAAAACCAGAGAAATCGGCCCTGGACCGAGGTTGTATTCTGTACCACCAGCAGTACCAGAGCCAGGCTCAGCCCCAAAATCAATCCCAACTTCGCTTTTCGCATCGTTCACCTCCAGGAAAGCGAGCTTACCATCTACCTAACCGAAGGCGCGGCGTTGAACCCAGAACTCCAAAGGCGTTCAGCACGAACAGAATCACCACGATGACAACGACTACATTCAGGATCTTCTTGACATTAGTCTGCATCGGAATGTAGTTATTGATCGCCCACAAAATCACACCAACCACAACCAGCGTAATCAGCAATTGCATCAACGGCATTTTTCCTTCCTCCTCTTCTCAAGTTGTATCAAAGTTACACCCGCACGCGCGTTACCGTCTGTGCGCCGGCGCACACAAGCCCTGTCACGTTCCTACGGCGCGGCGAGCGGTGTCACCGGCAGCGAGTCGCCCATGGTGACGAGAATCTGATGTTGCACAGCGGATCGCTCCAGGCGAATCGTACCTTCTGCTACCAGATTTCCATCCATCTCGACGCGCACCACGCCGCGCTCGCAATGGTGCGGATTTTCTACCCGCAGCTCGTAGACCGCCTGGCCGTGGCGGTAACGCAGACTGAAGCCGTCCCACCAGGCGGGAATAACCGGATCCAGCCGCATCTCGTCGGCACGGATCTGCAGCCCCAGCACCTCTTCAACCCACGCGCGGTACATCCACGCCGCCGAGCCCGTATACCACGACCAGCCGCCGCGGCCGATGCGGCCCGGCAACCGATAGACGTCGGCTGCGATCACGTAGGGCTCGACCCCGTAGCGCCGCACCGCCTCCGGACTGCGGGTCTGTTCGATCGGATTCAACAGGCGCAGCATCGCGGCGGCCCGTTCGCCGTCGCCGCCGCGTGCAACCGCCATGGCGAACCAGAGTGCAGCGTGGGTATACTGCCCGCCGTTCTCGCGCACCCCCGGCGGATACCCCCTGATGTAGCCGGGTGACGGCTCGCTGGTGTCGAAGGGTGGATCGAACAGCAGCACCAGCGCTTCATCGGGACGAACCAGATGTTCCCACGCCGACTCGATGGCTGTCCGCGTGCGGCTTTCATCGCCGGCGCCGCTCAGGCGCGCCCAGGACTGGGGCAGCGAATCGATCCTCGCTTCGGAGTTCTGCGCCGATCCCAGCGGTGTTCCGTTGTCGAAGAATGCCCGCAGGTACCACGCGCCGTCCCACGCCGTCGCTTCTATGCGCCGGATCAGCTTCGCTCTCTGCCGTTCAAAGGAGCTACCGAGCTGCGAGTCACCCTGAAGTGCGCACAGTTGCTGCATTCCGTGCAGAACATCCACCAGGAACCAGGCGAGCCACACGCTCTCGCCGCGACCCCCGGCGCCAACGAGGTTCATACCGTCGTTCCAGTCTCCGGTTCCCATCAGCGGCAGCCCGTGCGGACCGCAGGTAAGACCACGCTGCACGGCGCGCCGGCAGTGTTCGAAGACCGTTTCGTTCTCGGTACTGACCTGGGGGGTCAAGAACACTTCGTGCTCTGCGTCTTGCAGCGCAGGCGCGCCGAGGAAGGGAACCTGCTCCGCGAGTATGCCGCGGTCGCCGGTGATCCGGATGTAGTGCGCAACCACGTACGGCAGCCAGAGAAGATCGTCGGAGATGCGCGAACGGATTCCGGCGCCGCCCGGTGGATGCCACCAGTGCTGGACGTCGCCTTCAGCGAACTGCCGGCTTGCCGCCAACAGGATCTGCTCGCGCGTTATCTCCGGCCGGGCGTAGACGAACGCCATCGAGTCCTGCAACTGGTCACGAAAACCAAACGCACCGCCCGACTGATAGGTGGCCGACCGTGCCCACATGCGGCAGCTCAGGCTCTGGTAGAGCAGCCAGCGGTTGATCAGATAGTTTGCCGCGTGCTCGGGAGTCTGAACGTCGATGGTACCCAGCAGGTCGTCCCACCACGCTTTCGTTCGAACCAGTGTGGTCTCGAATGCCGCTGTGCTGCGATAGGCAAGAACGAGCTCTCGTGCCCGCGCCGGCGATTCGCACTGGCCGACCATGCAGACAACCTCGGCGCTTGCCCCCGGGGCGACGGAGACGGTTGTCTGCAGCGCCGAACACGGGTCGAAGCCCGCGCCAACCCGCGATGAAAGCGTGGAGCGCTCCATGGCCGCGGGACGCGCCGTCGAGCGGTTTCTACCCAGGAACGTGGTACGGTCGGCGCTGTACGAGGTTGCCGCAGGAGTAATGGCCGCGAACGCGAGGCGATCGCCGTACTCGGGATGGTAGCGGTTGCGAGCCAACAGGGCGGAAATGGTGTCATCCCACGAAGTTGTCACGTGCATCCCGGAGGACTCCCGGTTCTCACCCAGGGTCCACTCCAGGTAGTGGGTGATCGAAAGCGTCCGCACTCGCGGGCCGGCATTCTTCAGTCGCAGCCGTTGCAGCTTTATCGGCTCGCCTCCGTTTTCATCCATCGGCACGAAGACCGTCAGTTCCTGCTCTATGCCGTGGCTGTTGTGCTCAAACACCGTGTAGCCTGCGCCGTGCCTCGCGCGGTAGGCGGAGCTCTCTCGAATTGGCGACGCCGTCGGGGACCAGTAAGCCCCGCTCTCCTCGTCGCGAATGTAGATGACCTCGGACGCGGGATCGATCACCGGATCATTGGACCAGTCGGTGAGGCGGTTGCGCTGACTGTTGCCGTACCAGGTGAATCCTGCACCGGTTTCGCCGACCAGCGTTCCGAAGCTCGGGTTGGCGATGATGTTCACCCACGGCGCCGGGGTATGAGACCCCGCGCCGAGATAGATTACGTACTCACGTCCGCCGTCGGTGAACCCGCCGAGCCCGTTGAAGTAATGAAGCTCCATGAAGCGTAGCTCGGCCGACGGATCGGCTGCCGCCCGTTTCCCGGTGATCAGCTGGGGCAGCTCCGGGATATCCGCCGCCACGCCCAGCTGCTGCGGCAATGAACCGCGAGCGGCTACCAGTACCACGCGGGCCGCCGCGTTCAGCAGAACGAGATCCTCGCGCGGTATCTGGTCCGCGCTGACCAGAAACGCTGCAGGCGCGTGTGCACGCAGCAGCGCTTCAAGATGGGTGCGGAGCGGGTTCTCGTAACCGCCGGCCTCTTCGTTCAGGATAACCAGGTCGGCCGCGAACCCGCGTATGCGCCAGTAGGAGTGCGCGCGCAGCATCTGCAGAACCAGCCCGACATCGCGAATGTCTGCGATGCTGAGCAGGATAATCGGCGCATCTCCCGAAATTCCATAGGGCCACAATCCGGCCTGCCCCTTGCGATTCTCCACGATGCGTTGTGCCGCTGCGCGCAGCCGGGCGTTGGGGAAGAGCAGGTGACTCGCGATCTGCTGGAACCGACGCGCCTCGTCGGGCTGAATGCGCAGCGAGCGCAACTCGATCTGTGCCGACGCCCACGCGAAATCCATCGCCCGCTCGATTGCGTGCGGATCGTCGTACTTGTCCAGCAGATCCACAACCGCCTGCTTCGACTCGCCCGCGACGACGATCAGGGAAACCTGTTGCTGCTCGCCGGGAGCCAGCGCCACGCTTGCGCGCAGACTGAAAACCGGGTCGAGCACATAGCCCTGGCCGCCGCCGGGCGCGGCAACGGCCCCGACCGGATCTTCGAGGCTTCGTCCGCGTCCGATAAACGAACTGCGGTCGGTCTCGAAGCGCAAGCGGGCGCGATGTCCATCTTCAGCGTCATGTTCAGCGTCATGGTAGGTAAGCCGATGCGCCGCAAAGACCGGCGTCTCGTCCTCGCGGCGAGGCCGGCGATAGGCGATCAGCGCCTGATGTTCCGCTAACGCTTCGGTTTGAATAAACAGCTTGTTGAAAGCCGGATGCTGAATATCCTGTCGGTGCGGGGCCAGTGAGAGCTCGATATAGCTCGTGAGCTCGAGACGGCGACCACGCAGCGAACGGTTGATGAGAGTGATTCGTCTTATCTCAGCGTCATCCTCGGGAGAGACAACAATCTCGGTCTTGACTTCGATCCCGTTATCGAGACGGCGGATCACGGCACGGTCGAGTGTGAAGTCGGCGCTGTAGGATTCAACCTTGCCATTGACGGGGTGGTAGCTGTTGGACCACAGACGATCGGCATCGGGTTCGTGGATGTAGCAGAGCAGTCCGCCCGAATCGCGCGTGGTGTCGGCTCTCCAGCGGGTCAGCTCGATGTCGCCCCATTGGCTGTATCCACCGCCGGAATTGGTGACCATAAGCGAGTAACGCCCGTTGCCGAGCAGCTGGGTTTTCGGCGTGGTAGTATTCGGAGTGTCGAATCGGCTGACCGACGGTGGAATCTCACCGACGCTTTCAGTCACGGGTTCCGGCGCACGCGTTGCCAGATATCGCGACGAACCGGCCGGAATGCTTTCGTGCAACAGCGGCTCGAACGCGCGTACGCGCGGGTCACGGTGGAAATGTTTGCGAACCACGCCTGCATGCAGGAAGTTGTTCAACGAAAGGAAACTCATGCCCTGATGGTGCGACATGTAGGTTCGCACCAGTACGCCGCGCCTGCCGTCACGGCTCGCCTGGCGACTGTAGTCAATCGCGTCATAGTAGCCGTACTCGTCTATCAGTCCCAGTGCGCTCAAACGGCGCAGGTTCTTCAGCGTCGGTTTGGCCGCGATATCCAGCGCGAGCAGGCAGGCATACGGTGCTACGACCAGTTGCTTGTCCAGCCCGCGCTTCAGTCCAAGCCTGGGGATGCCGAACGCCTTGTACTGATAGGTCTTGTTGATGTCGAGGTCCGAGTAAGCCGACTCCGAAATGCCCCACGGAACGTGGCGTTTGCGACTGTAGTCAATCTGTATCGCCACCGCCTCGGTGGCGGCCTTGTCCAGCAGCGAGTTTTCGTACGAGCGCAGCAGCAGCAGCGGCATGAGGTACTCGAACATGGTCCCGCTCCAGCTCAGCAATACACGGCGACGGCCGATTGTGTTGTGCGGACGTCCCATCGTGAACCAGTGTTCGATCGGGGCTTCCCCGCGCGCAACCGCAACAAAGCTGCCGATTCGTGCCTCGCTTGCGAGCAGATCGTAGTAGGCGTTGTCGGGGCGGTGGTCGGTCACGTTGTAGCCAATGCGAAAGAGCTTGCACCGCGGGTCGTAGAGGAAGCGCATGTCGATCGATTCCGACAACTGCCGCACATCGCCGATGAGCCGGCGCGCCGACGCGAGTTTCTCGCCGGCTAGCCATTGCGAGTCGTTGAACGCCTGAATAACGCGGTCGATCCAGTCTGCGATCCGGCTTGCGGCCACGTCCGGCAGACTACGCTTATTCGATAACATGCGGATGGAGGCGACATCGCCGGCGGCAAGCGTGCGGAGCGACGGTGCACGCTTCAAATCGTGATGGATGAATTCAAAGGCATCGTCGCCGAGCAGGGCGAGGTCGCCCGCGCTCGGCTCGGCGGCGATTTCTACCCACCTCAGGTAACGGTCGCAGCCGGCGAGCCATGCGGATAGCTGGCCTTGAACCTGCTCCAGCCAGTAGGCGGTACTCGGATCCGGGGAGATGTCGTCGGTCAACTGCTTGAGCCGCCGCAGCGCTCGGATTGCATCCGGCGTATCGTCGAACTGCTGCGCGAGCAGATCCGTCACTGTCTCGAGCGCATCGTGGAGTTTGCTATCGGCCGGGCCGGCAGCGGCCACGGTCTCTTTGAGAATTTCCACCGTGTCGAGTATTCCCTCAAACGCCGCCCTGTCCAGAACGGGATTGGCGATCATCGCCTTGAGTCCGTGTTCCAGTGACCAGAGCGAACCCAGCAGGTTGCCGCTGTCCACCATCGACACATAACGCGGTTCCAGCGGTTTCAGGGTCCCAACGTCGTACCAGTTCAGCAGATGCCCCTGAAAGCGCTCCAGGCCGGCGATCGTCTTGATCGACTTTGACAGTATGTCGATGACCTGATCGGCGCTCAGATAGCCGAAATCGCGGGCCCCCGCGGCGCTGAGCATCCAGAGACCGATATTGGTGGGGCTGGTGCGCATCGCCAGGCGGTTCTGGTGCGATATCTGGTAGTTATCCGGCGGCAGCCAGGACGTCTCGCTGGAGACGAACTGGGCGTAATAACGCCACGTACGCCGTGCAACCGTGCGCAGGAAGCGCAGATCGGCCGCGGGAAGAGTCCGGTCGCGCGACCGGACCGACGAAGGGCGGCTAAGCAACCACACGCTCAGCGGGGAGCCGACCCACACCACCATCCAAGCGGCGGCGAACGGAGCGTTTGCGGGAGCCCAGGTGAACAGTGCCCAGCCGCCGATCACGCTGAACAGACTGGTCACTCCCAGGGTGACGGACAATGCGGCCAACGGAGTCAGCGTAGCGCGAGACTTCGGCCGCTTGACGGTCCACTCCAGCAGGTTTTTGTGCGACACGAGACGGCGATAGCACACCCGCACAATGGCGTCGGCGGCCAGCACGCTCTGGTGCGGTATCAGAGACGCTTCGGCGAGTGCCCGCAGCAGATCGTGCCCGAGGGTCGAGAAAGAGAGCGACTTGAAACCGTCGCGGGTGGTGGCCATGATGAGTGGCGGCATCAGCGTATTGAACAGCAGTTGTGCAGCAACGACCACGGAGGCTATCACTACCGTCCCCGGCGTACCGAAGCACGCCACCACAAGCAGTGCCAGACTCGCCGGCGCGATCAGGCTACGGCGCAGATTGTCGGCGATCTTCCAACGGTTGAACCAGGAGAGCTGATTCGGCGTGCGCCGGCCATCAGCGCCCGGGACGCGCGGCAGAATCCAGTCCGCGATCTGCCAGTCGCCCCGGATCCAGCGGTGCTGTCGCGTGCTAAAGGTGAGATAGTCCTGCGGGAATTCATCGAGTAACTCGATGTCGCTGGCCAGCCCGACCCGCACGTGGGCGCCCTCGATCAGGTCGTGGCTCAATAGGCGGTTTTCGGGGAACCGCAGCGATAGCACCCGGCTGAACGCCCGTACATCGTATATACCCTTACCGTGGTAGGAGCCTTCGCCGGCGAGATCCTGGTTGACGTCCGAGATAACCCGCGTGTACGGGTCGATACCGACCGCGTGCGAGAAAAGCCGACTGAAAGGGGAACCGCTGGTGCTCGGCAGGGAGGGACTCACCCGTGGCTGGATGATCGTGTACGATCCGGCGGCAATCCGGCCCTCGTCGTCGATGCGCGACTGGTTCAACGGGTGAGCCAGCGTCTCAACCATCCGGCGCGCCGTACCCGCCGGCAGTTGGGTATCGCTGTCCAGCGTGATAACAAATCGAACTTCGCGCAGACGATCCGGGTCGCCCACCAAGACAAGCTGCCCGGCGTCTTCGGGGCGCGTTCCGTCGATTAATCGGTTGAGCTCTTCGAGCTTGCCGCGCTTGCGCTCCCACCCGATGAACGCCTGTTCAGAATTGCTCCAGACTCTCTGCCGATGAAGCAGCAGAAATCGCTCGTCTCCGTGACGCTTATTCAGGGCCTCAAGACCGGCGACTGCGCGCTGCAGCAGGGAGTGGTCTTCGTCGGTGTGTTGGTGCTCTGAATCCGTGAAGTCCGAGAACAGGCTGAAGAGCAGGTTCTGCTCGCGGTTTGCCAGATAGCGAATCTCGAGTTTCTCAACCTGCTCGTCGATTGTTCGAACGTCCACCAGCAGCATGGGTACGACCACCAGCGTTCGAAAGGTGTCAGGAATTCCCGGCTCCCTGTAATCCATCTTTGCCAGAGCGCGGGGAGGCAGGAGCCTCATAACCAGGTAGTTCACGATCTCCACGGCAAGTTGGCTCAGCGGAAGCAGCGCAATCAACGAGAATACAATCCGGGCGGTTGGCGGCAGGCCACGGAGTCCGAACAGGATGATCAGTGCGATGAAGAGCGCCGAGAAAAATCCGACTCCCGACAGGTAGACCGCGGTATGATGACGCGTGGCCCAACCGCGCATGCGCTCGCCGAGCGGCTCGTCGGCGCCGACACGTCGGGCAAGCTCCCGTTTGGCATCTCCAACCAGATATGTCCCTATGTGGGTCGGCTCATCGCCGGCCGCCCCGGATTCGGAAGCCAGATCGAGACAGGCCTGGGCAACCTGCTCTTCGGTTCGCCCGGATCGGCGCGAACTCTGCTCGATTGCGCGCCGATAGCGGTCGCGCGTCGCAAAATCCATCGCGGGGTAGACTCCCGCCGGATCGAGCCGCAGCAGTCGATCCACGCGGCTGACTTGCTCGAAGATATCCCTCCAGTCCAGTTGCGCGAGTTCTCTCAGGCTGGTGAACGCATTCCCGACCGCAATCTGCTCCTTTGCCTGTCGGTCTTGCTCGCCGGCATTCAGTTCCTCGATCGGCCGGCGAAAGACGCGTTCCAGCCAGCTCCGCACCAGCATCGCGGACGCTTCTTCACCGTAGAGGTGATCGAGCAGCTGAAAAGCGAAATGGGGACTGGGAGAGACATGGCGATCGGTCAGCTCGGCCATCATCGGGAACAGGTGATTGGGATCGCGCCGGCCGGCGGTGATCAGCCGATTCGCCCAGTAGTCGGCGATCTCGCGGTCTCTCAGCTCCGTCAGACCGCGGGAAGCGAGCGCAACGATGCCTTCGACAAGCGCGAGACGAAGCATCTGGGGGATTGCCCACAGCTCCGCGGTGCTGAGCGTATCAGCCGACTGGTAGGCCTCCACGAACGCGACAATGGTGTCGCGATCGAGGCGCAGGCCGGTGTCGGAGACAATCTGCCGGGCCAATCCGTATACGCGAGGAAGTCCCCGATGCCGTTCGTCACTCAACACCGGAAGCTCGCGGTAGAAACGGCGCGACAGGTTCTGCTGCACGTCCCGTATGCTGCCGTCGATGATGTACTGATTGTCGAGAATCCACTCGACAATTGGCGTCGCCCGCTGTCCGAGTGCCGCAGCATCGGACAGGTCTCTGCACACCGGACCGATCCATTCGCGCATACGCTTCAGCCGTTCGAGCAGCACGGTAGCCTTCGGCGGTGGGAAACTCGCGTGGCTCGTGGCGGCCAGATGCGCTGCCCGCTCCTGGATCTGTACCGGAGCTAGCGGTGCGGCAACGGTACCGAGATCGTCGACGATCTCTGCGTGTCTCGGGTTGAGTACAAAGATAAGCGGCGGGTTTTCGCCGCTCTCGCGCAGGAGGGCTTCCGGTTGTCGCAGCGACGCGATTGGTGCCTGAATGACGAGGGCGGATTCTTCAATTGCCAGCCGGCGCAAGAGATCCTTCAGCAGGCCGCGCTTGAACCCAAACTGCAACAGCGGGGAATGAATCTTTACTCGACCGCCCGAGTCCTTGTGTATGGCCGCGGCGCGGCGGTATCCCCTGCGCTTCAAATGCCTGAGCGCCGCCTGGGCTTCTTCACGTCTGACAAAGAACGCAGTCAGTATTGCTGGTTTCACGGTCTTCCCTTGCGGTAGCGTTCGCTCGAGACGCCGCCGAGCGCGTGCCTCGCACCATGAGCAACAATAGCCAACGGCCTCAGGCTGGTCTGTACGCTACCGCACAGACCTCGCAGCACCGAATTGGTACCGTTATGAACAGACGGGAGAAACAAACGATGGCGCTGAATAATCGCGAAAAGACACCACGCAAACGGATAAACATCACGATATGGCAGATTATGATGGTTGTGATCGCGATGACGGTACTTCGTCCTATGGTCATGTCCATGTTCAGCGAGGCGCCGACTGATCTCTCTTACAGCGAGTTCAAGTCTGCCGTTCGGGGGGAAGCAGTCGAGAGCGTGGTTATTGGCCCAGCACGGATTGAAGGAACCCTGCGCAACGGAAAAGCTTTCCGCACAGTGCGCGTTGAAGACCCGGCACTGCTTGACGTTCTGGAGCAGCACCGCATAGCGGTGCACGGGCGCGCGGTCAATCCGTTTCTGAGCTGGCTGCTGCCGCTGGGGCTGATGCTGGGGGTATCGCTGCTGCTGATGCAACGGCTGCGCAAGGGAGGCGGTGTCGGCGCAGGACTGTTCTCATTCAGCAAGAGTAAGGCACGAATGACCGAGGGTGAACAGAGTGGCGTCACCTTCGACGATATCGGCGGCGCCGGCGAGGCGGTCACCGATCTGCGCGAAATCACCGAGTTCCTCAAGAGCCCGGAACAGTTTCAGCGACTCGGCGGAAAGATGCCCAAGGGTGTACTGCTGGTAGGTCCACCGGGAACCGGAAAGACGCTGCTGGCCAGAGCAACCGCCGGGGAGGCGGGCGTGCCGTTCTTTTCGCTGAGCGGCGCGGAGTTCGTGGAGATGTTCGTCGGTGTTGGGGCTTCACGCGTGCGCGATCTGTTCGTGCAGGCCAAGAAAAAAGCGCCTGCCATCATTTTCATTGACGAGATCGATGCAATCGGTGGTCGCAGGGCGGCGGGTGCGGGCTTCGGCGGTGGACACGACGAGCGGGAGCAGACCCTGAACCAGCTGCTGGCGGAGATGGACGGCTTTCAGCCGACCACCGGATTAATGCTGATTGCCGCCACTAACCGTCCGGAAGTGCTCGATGCGGCACTGCTGCGCCCGGGACGATTCGACCGCCGGGTGGTGGTGGGGCTTCCCGATCTTACCGGTCGTCTTGAAATCCTCAAAATTCACACCGGCGGGATCACCCTTGCAGGTGATGTTGAACTCGAGAGCCTCGCCCGCATCACCCCCGGGTTCTCGGGCGCGGACGTGGCAAACGTCATAAATGAAGCGGCGCTACTGGCCTCGCGTGACGGAAAGGATGCGGTTGCCGCGGCGGATTTTGACAGCGCAATCGAACGGGTCGTAGCCGGCTCCGAGCGCAGAACCCGTGCCATGAACGAGCACGAGAAACGGGTTGTCGCCGCGCACGAGGCCGGCCATGCACTGGCGGCCGCGCTTCTGCCGAATGTGGATCCGGTACACAAGGTCAGCATTATACCTCGCGGTAACGCGCTCGGGTACACCTGGCAGCGCCCGGTTGAGGATCGCTATATCATGGGCCAGAATGAATTACAGGATCGGCTTGTCGTGCTGCTCGGTGGCCGCGCGGCAGAGAAACTTGTCTTCGCCGAGGTGTCCACCGGGGCCGCTGATGATCTGGCACGGGCCACCGACCTCGCGCGGCGAATGGTGACCGAGTACGGTATGAGCGATGATGTGGGCCCGGTACGGCTTGCCGCCGACACGCAGGCACAGTATCTGGGCGCCCCCGGGCACCTGGATGTTTCCGTGAGTGCCGCTACCGCTGCGCGCGTCGATGATGAGACCGCTCGAATCGTGCGCGAGGCGCTCGAGCAGGCACTGCGGCTCCTTTCACTCCATCGGGCGTCCCTGGACGCGCTTACTCACCGCCTCTGCGACAAAGAGACGGTAAACGGCGCCGAGATCACGAAGCTGCTCGAGAAGTCGACCAAGGCTGCGCGGGCAAAGGGTGCGGTTCGCGATCCTGTTTCGCGGCTGGAGAAGAGCTCTCACCGACGAACTCAGAGTGTTGGTTCCGCGTCGGGATAAATCGCCCCGGGTATGCCCGCTCGACTACGGACCACGTGGGGAACAGCGGCGGACGAGCGCCACAATGCGTGCCGCTACTCCCGAGCGAAAACTACCCGCAGAAACTGCCTCGTGTTCTACGAAGTCCAGCAAAGTCTGGACGTCACTGGGGTCCAAGCGACATTTGGCGGCAGCGAACTGCGCAGGCAGACAGCGTTCTGGGTACCAGAGAGCTGATCAGGCATGCCACGCTCGCGGCCTTCGGTTATAACGCTATAACGCCCAGCTGACTGATCGGGCGTTTCAAGACGAACTCGGTTGCTGGATTTGTTTCAATTCTGGTGGGGCAATTCGCCATATTGACAGGGATCGAAAGCAGCTTTACCTTGGAGGAGCGCCTGATTGCGCCAATTTTGTGACCGTGGCAGTAGACCGGGCACGCTCTCTTTGATACACGGCAAAAAGCCCCGTGGTAGGGCAGAACAACACCAGGAGAGAATATGAAAACCAAGGCAGTGCGGCTATACGGAGAGAATGATCTCCGTCTCGAAGAGTTTGAACTCCCGGCAATCAAAGATCACGAGATCCTTGCTCACGTAGTTTCCGACAGCATCTGCATGTCGTCTTACAAGGCAACGATACAGGGATCGCGTCACAAGCGTGTGCCTGAGAACCTGGCGCAGCAGCCGGTTATCATCGGACACGAGTTCTGCGGCGAGATCCTCGAGGTAGGGGCCAGGTGGAAAGACAAGTTCCGCCCGGGGCAGAGATTCTCTATTCAACCGGCGGTTAACTATCCAGCTAACATGGATGGCATGGGTGCTCCGGGCTACTCGTATCCCTACCTTGGCGGCGACGCAACGCACGTGGTGATTGCAAACGAATTCATGGAGCGCGACTGCTTGCTGCCGTACGAGGGGGAAGCCTACTACATGGGTTCACTGGCGGAGCCGATGTCCTGCATTGTGGGAACGTTTCACGCGCACTACCATACCGAGAAGTATCGCTACGAGCACCAGATGGGCATCCTCAAAGACGGCAAGATGGCTATTCTGGCTGGTGTTGGTCCTATGGGGCTGGGCGCCATCGACTACGCAATCCATAACCCGGATCGCCGGCCCAGTCTGCTGGTTGTCACCGATATCGACGATGCGCGCCTCAAGCGCGCCGCCTCGATTCTGACCGTTGAAGAAGCGCGCAAGAACGGTGTTGAGCTGCACTACGTCAATACAAAGGATGCTGCCAACCCGGCAGCAGAGCTGAGGGAACTCTCGGGCGGCTCAGGCTACGACGACGTAATGGTGTTTGCACCGGTTGCGGCGCTGTTTGAACAGGGTGACCAGATTCTGGGTGACGACGGCTGCCTCAATTTCTTTGCCGGGCCCTCGGATCCGTCGATGACCGGCCGGATGAACCTTTACGACATTCATTACGCTTCACATCACATTGTGGGTACCAGTGGCGGCAACACCGATGACATGGTGGAGTCGCTCGAGCTGATGGCGAGTGGTACAATCAATCCGTCGGCGATGATAACGCACGTCGGCGGGCTCAATGCCGTGGCTGAGACCACCAGAAATCTGCCGCAGATTCCCGGCGGTAAGAAACTGATGTACACCAATAAGAATATCGAGCTCACCGCGATCGACGACTTTGCCTCGCGGGGCAAGCAGGATCCGTTGTTTGCCGCGCTGGCAGAGATCACCGAGCGTCACAACGGCTTGTGGTCTCCAGAAGCCGAGAAGTACCTGCTGGAGCACGCGCCGTCTATTTGAACCGAACTGAACCGCGGGAGGATCACGATGGCAAGACAATGGGACGCAGTAGTAGCAGGACACATCTGCCTTGATGTTACCCCTCACTTTGAATCCAGCGAGGCTGCATCGTTGTCGGAGATTCTGACCCCGGGCAAGCTGGTGTCGATGAACGGCGTTGACCTGTCAACCGGCGGCGCGGTGCCCAATACCGGCATCGCGCTCTCGCTGATGGGCAGCAGTACCACGCTCATGGGCAAGGTCGGCAACGATGCGTTTGGTGCTATAGTACGCGAGCTGGCGGCGGCGCGCGGCGTCTCGGATGGGTTGATCCAGGTGGATGGCGTCCAGACATCGTATACGGTGGTTATCGTGCCGCCGGGTACGGACCGCATATTCCTGCACGACCCCGGCGCCAATGACAGCTTCGTCGCCGAGGACGTGCGCTACGACCAGGTGGCGCAGGCGCGGCTGTTTCACTTTGGTTATCCACCGATAATGGAGCAGATGTACGCGGACTCGGGTGTACAGCTGGCGCAGATGCTGCAGCGGGTCAAGGATGCCGGTGTTACTACATCGCTCGACATGGCGCTGCCGGATCCCAATTCCAAGGCCGGGCGAGCCGACTGGCAGACCATTATCGAACGGGCGCTGCCTTTTGTAGACATTTTTCTGCCGAGTCTGGAAGAGATTCTCTATATGCTGGACCGGCCGCGCTACCAGCAGATGATCGAGAGTGCCGGCGGGGGCGACATGATGGATGTTGCGGATATCGATGCGCTTCCGGCGCTGGCGCAGCGGCTGCACTCCATGGGAGCCCGCATCGTCGGCATCAAGTGCGGCAAGCTCGGTTTCTACCTGTCTACTGAATCTGCCGCAGCGGTCTCCGGCATCGGTGCGGCGGCACCGGCTAATCCGCAGGCGTGGGGCGACATCGAGCTTTTCTGCGAGACCTATATCCCCGATCGGATCCTGTCTACCACCGGATCCGGGGACTCCAGCATCGCCGGTTTTCTGGCGGCAATGCTGCAGGGGCGTTCGGCCGCCGAAACCGTGCGAATTGCATGTGCCGCCGGCGCCAACACCGCGCGAGTATACGATACCATCAGCGGGGTGGAGACCGTAGAGCAGATGCAGTCGAGAATTTCTGCCGGCTGGCAGCGGAACCGGCTGAACTACAGCGGTACACAGTGGCGCTTTGACGAGGGTGAGGCGCTCTGGATGCGTTGCTGACACGCAGCCGGGCGATAAGGCGATAACATCGTATCCAGCAGGAGGAGAGCATGTCGAAGTTCAGGTTTTCAGTAGGTCCCTGGAATATCCACGAAGGCGCCGACGTCTTTGGCCCGGCGGTACGGCCGACAATCGCTTTTGCCGAGAAACTGGCCAACTTCAAGAAGATCGGCTTTGATGCGGTCCAGTTCCACGATGATGATGTGGTGCCCGAGATAGACACCAAGAGCGCGTCCGGGATCACCGCAACCGCCAGACAGGTCAAGCAGATGCTGGACGATCACGGCCTCAAAGCCGAGTTTGTTGCTCCGAGGTTGTGGGAGTCGCCGCGGACCATCGACGGAGCGTTTACCTCCAACAGCGAGGCCGAGCGCGAGTATGCCAGTGAACGATCGTTGCGGGCGGTTGATCTGTGCCGCGAAATCGGCTGCGATCTGCTGGGATTCTGGTACGCGCGCGAGGGAACGCTGTGTGCCGAGAGCAAAGACATGCACGCCGGGGTCCACCGGATGATAGAGGGGCTCAACCGCGTCCTCGATTACGACGGAACAATCCGGATCTTCATCGAGCCGAAACCGAACGAACCGATCGACCGCAGTTTTGCACCCACTATGGGACACGCCCTGGCGCTGTCGGCTGAGACTATCGATCCACCGCGCGTTGGTGGACTGGTAGAGAGTGCTCACGCTACACTTGCCGGATTGGATCCGGCCAACGAGATGGCGTTTGCGCTGGCACTCGGTAAACTGTTCGGTGTTCACCTCAACGATCAGAACGGGATGAAGTACGATCAGGACAAGGCGTTTGGCGCTGAGAACCTGAGGCAGGCGTTCAACCAGGTTCGCGTACTTGTGGAAAACGACTTCGGTGCGCGCGGTGAGTACGTCGGACTCGACGTCAAGGCTATGCGCACGCAGAAGGTAGAGCTCTGTTACGAGCATCTCAAGAACAGCCTGCAGATGGTGCGGCTGCTGGAGCAGAAGGTTGCGGCGTTCGATTACAAGATTCAGCGCCAGTTCATCGAGGCCCGCGATTACGAGGGACTGGAGATGTACGTCATGAAACTGCTGCTGGGAGCGTGATCGTCGGCCGCGGATATGGTATAGTGAGGCATGGCTGAACGACAGAAGCAGGACCAGGATGTCAAGGCGTTCTGGGACAAGACCGAAGAAGAGCTTGGCGAAGAAGTTATTGTCTACGCGATGGGGAGATGCCTCTCCGGCTGCGCTGAAGCGGATACCGTCGCCCAGATCTGGGGCCTGTTCTTCCTTACCGAGCGCGCACTCTATTTTCGTCATTTTCCGCGTCAGAACTGGTTCAGCTCGCTGACCAGCGGTTCAAAAGGCGCCGCGGACAAGGAAATCTATTTCTCGGTGCCGATGGACCGCATCAAGGGTGTTGAGCTGCACCGCGAGAGTTCGTTTCTCAAGCGCCTGCTGTCGGCAACGCCGCCGGTGTTTGCGCTGGAGTACGTGGAAGCCGATGCGTCGCTGCAGACGCTGCGCTTCTTTGTGGAGTCCAAGACCGACGCCTTCTTCAAGGTCATCGAGAGCTGCCGCGACTAGCACCTCGGCTGCTGTGTCATTCTGATACAGCAGCCCACGCTGTTGTGCGGCGCTGCGGATCAAAGCGATACAGTGTCCCGCCGCAGGCGCGGTTCTGCACGCGCGAGCTCATTGTAATTCATTAAATCAAAAAGAAATACACTCCTCCCGCATCGGCCTAAATCTTGGCACGTTAATTGCAACACTATAAGTGAATAACATAAACCAAGCCCGGGCGCTGCCCGGGGATACTTCGGTATCGAGGAGGGAGGCTATGAATCTGGTACGTTGGAGAACACCCGGATTTGACCCGGGACAGGAGCTCGAGAGGCTGCAGAACGAAATCAACCATCTGTTTGATCTCGACTACAATGACCGCAGCATGGGACTGTTCGATCGTGCTACCTCTCCAGCCATCGACGTCGCCGAGCAGAACGATCACTTCATTGTGTATTGCGATCTGCCCGGAGTGGACCAGAAGGATGTGGATGTCTCGATTGCCAGCAACGTGTTGACTATCAAGGGCGAGAAGAAGATGTCCGAGCGCGGTGAGAAGGCCAAGATCTTCCGCAAGGAGGAGTGGGCCGGAAGCTTCCAGCGGACGCTTTCGCTGCCTAAGAGCGTGGATCCGGACAGAATCCAGGCTGAAATGGCCGACGGTGTCTTGCGCATTCAGTTGCCCAAGCGCGAGGAAGTCAAGCCGCGACAGATTTCGGTAAACGTATCCTGACAGGTATACAAGGAGGGAGAGTAATATGGCTACAACGGCAACCAACAAAGAACTGGAAACCCGACGGACCGTACGTCCGGTGGGGAATATCTGGGAAGAAGAAGGCACAGTGATGCTGCGGCTGGAGATGCCGGGGGTCACCAAGGACAACATCGAGCTGCGCATCGAGAATGACCAGCTGTTTGTGCGCGGTCATCGAGATATGCACGACGAAGATCAGACATACGTCATTCGCGAGCGCGTGCGCGGTGATTTTGCGCAGACCTACACGCTGGATGATACCATTGACCGGGAGCGAATCGACGCCAGGATGGAGCGCGGAATACTGACCGTTACGCTGCATCTGAAAGAAGCAGTCAAGCCGCGCAAGATTGAAGTAAAAGCGCGCTGAGCGGAGCGCCGGTCAACGGCGCTGCAGCAAGTAAAAAACAAAAACATCAGCTGCGGGGACCCAGGGTCCCCGCAGCTGAGGGATTGGGGAGGCCAGTATGGCAAACAGAATAATTGGAATAGACCTGGGAACCACCAACTCGGTTGTGGCCGTTATGGAAGGTGGTGACCCGATTGTTATACAGAATACCGAAGGACAGAGAACCACCCCGTCGGTAGTGGCGTTCAGCGCCAAGGGTGAGCGGCTGATCGGTCAGCCGGCGCGTAACCAGATGGTGACCAACCCTGAGAACACCGTGTCTTCGATCAAGCGGTTTATGGGCCGGCGCTACCAGGAAGTAGAGCAGGAAATCTCGATGGTGCCGTACAAGGTGGTCAGCGGCAAGAACGGCGACGTGCGCGTCAGCGCGGACGGCAAGGAGCACACCCCGCCGGAGATCTCGGCCGCTATCCTGCAGAAGATGAAGGCAACCGCGGAGGACTACCTGGGCGAAAAGATAACCGATGCCGTGATTACCGTTCCAGCTTACTTCAATGACTCGCAGCGTCAGGCGACCAAGGACGCAGGACGCATCGCGGGGCTGGAGGTCAAGCGCATAGTCAACGAGCCCACCGCGGCAGCGCTGGCGTATGGATTTGGTAAGAGCGGCAAGGAAGAGAATATCGCCGTGTACGATCTGGGCGGTGGTACGTTCGATATCTCGATTCTGGAACTGGGCGACAACGTCTTTGAAGTGCGCTCGACCAAGGGTGATACACACCTGGGCGGTGACAATTTTGATCAGCTGATTATCGATTGGCTGGTGCAGAGCTTCAAGAATGACTACGCAATCGATCTGTCGCAGGACCGCATGGCGCTGCAGCGCCTCAAAGAGGCCGCTGAGAACGCCAAGAAGGAACTATCGAGTGCACAGAGCACCGACATAAATCTGCCGTTTATCACGGCGGACGCGCAGGGGCCCAAGCACCTCAACTACAGCCTGAGCCGCGCAAAGTTTGAGCAGCTGATCGAAGAACTGGTGCTGAAGACCCGCGAACCGTGCCTGGCGGCCCTGAAGGACGCCGGCATGAAGCCGGGAGACATAAACGAGGTGATCCTGGTAGGCGGTTCAACCCGCATACCACGCGTCCAGCAGCTGGTGCGCGAAATCTTTGGCCGCGAGCCGCACAAGGGCGTCAATCCCGATGAGGTTGTGGCTATGGGTGCTGCAATCCAGGCCGGCGTGCTTGGCGGTGAGGTCAACGATGTGCTGCTGCTGGATGTAACGCCGCTGTCGCTGGGTATCGAAACCCTCGGTGGCGTATTCACCAAGCTGATAGAGCGTAACACCACCATCCCGACCAAGAAGAGCGAGGTGTTCTCAACCGCCGAGGATAACCAGACCGCGGTGACCGTGCACGTACTGCAGGGCGAGCGTGAGATGGCCGCGCAGAACCGTACGCTGGGTCGTTTTGAGCTGGTGGGAATTCCGCCGGCACCGCGCGGTGTACCGCAGATCGAGGTCAGCTTTGACATAGATGCCAACGGCATTGTCAATGTTTCGGCCAAGGATCTGGGAACCGGCAAGCAGCAGAAGATCAGGATCGAGGCATCTTCGGGCCTGAGCGAGGAAGAGATCAACAAGATGGTGCGGGATGCCGAGCAGCACGCAGCCGAAGACCGCAGCGCCCGCGAACGGATTGAGGCGCGCAACGTTGCCGACAGCCTTGTCTACACCACCGAGAAGACGCTCGCTGAGCTGGGAGACGAAGTCAGCGAGGCGGACCGCGCCGAGGTCAGCAGGGCGGTGGACGAGCTCAAGGCAGTCATGGATGGAGAGGACAGCGCAGCCATTAAGGCCAAAACCGAGGCGTTGCAGGCAGCCGCGCAGAAGCTCGGCCAGGCAGCGGCTGCTGCCGCTTCCGCTAACAGCACCGATGATGGCTCCCGGGCCACCTCACAGGCGTCCGACGGCGAGAACTACGAGGACGCCGAGTACGAGGTTGTCAACGAGGAGTAGAAGCAATAATAGCGGCCGCCGTTCCGGCGGCCGCCTTTTTTTTTGCTGCGTCCGGCGGCCGGCTCGGTCAAGCTCAGCGAAAGAAGAACCGATGAATCGTGCGGTGGTGGTAGAGCTGCCCCGGTTCCAGCAGGGCGCTGGGAAACAGAGGTTCATTGACCGCGTTGGGAAAACCCTCTGTCTCGAGGCAGAGCGCGTCGTGGTTATGCAGCGTTCCGTTACGGTCTTTGGTGCCCTCGAGCTCGTTGCCGCAGTAGAACTGCACCCCGGCCTGAGTTGACAATACGTCCATACCGCGCCCCGATGCGGGATCAACGAGTGTTGCAATGTGGCGCATGGCCGCCAATGCGTCTGTAACCGCCGCCTCGCTGTGCACCACGTAGAAATGATCGTAGCCGCCGGCAACCTGGTCTATCTGCCGGCCGATGCGTTTTGCCTGAGTGAAGTCAAAAGCGCTGCCTGTGACCGGCCTGATTTCTCCGGTAGGGATGGATTCCCGATCCAGCGGCAGATAGCGGTCTGCGTGAAGCGTCAGCTCGTGATCCAGGACGCTGCCGCTGCCGGCTCCGGCCAGGTTCCAGTAGGCGTGATTTGTCAGGTTGACAGCAGTAGCCCGGTCGGTTGTTGCCTGGTAGTCAAACAGTAGCTCGTTCTCTTCGCTCAGGGCGTAGGTAACCGTTACCTCGAGTGTGCCCGGGAAGCCTTCTTCACCGTGGGCGCTGGTGCGGCTGAAGCGTACGCCGGCGCTACTGTCATCACCAAACAGCTCGGCACTCCAGAGGTGGCGGTTGAAGCCGTCCGGCCCGCCGTGCAGCGTGTTGCCGCCGGCGTTCCTGGGCAGCGTTACGCGCTTCTTGCCGATGGAGAACGTGCCGGCGGCAATCCGGTCGGCGTAACGGCCAACGGTTGCGCCGAAGTAGGGATGCGCGCCGAGGTATTCTTTGAGTGAATCGAAACCGAGCGTGGTCTCTACGGGCTGGCCCGTAGCGCCGGGAACCTGTACCGAAACAAGCGTAGCGCCGTACGGGATCATGCCGATGCGAAACCCGTTGCCGTTTGTGACGGTCAATCGTTCGACCGGCTGTCCCTTCGGCATGGTGCCGAAGGGACTCTTCTCAACTGTCATGCAGCGATTATATCAGTTTGGGGCGCTTGATGTATTCATCGCTGCGCAGCAGCATACGCACGTACTGAGCGCGCTTGTAGGCAAAGCGGTCCGGATTGCGCTCCACGCTGAGCTTGCCGCGGAAGTCATCCAGACTCGTATAGCCTTTGCGGTTCATCCACTCTTCCACGTCGGCCACAATTGTACCGATAACCTCCAGCCCATTGCGGTAGACGGTACTGACCGCCTGGAAGACATCTGCTCCGGCAAGCAGCACTTCTACTGCGTCGGCGCCGGTATGGATCCCGTTGGAGGCGCAGAGGCTGCCCTTGATGTTACCGGCCAGCATACCCACAAAACGCAGCGGCAGACGGTGGTCTGCGGGGCCGGACAGGTTGAACGGAAAGCTGCTGGTCTCTTTTTCGATGTCAAACGAGGGGTGGAAGAAGCGGTTGAAGAGCACAAACCCCGCTACCCCTACATCGTCCATCTTCTTGATAATATCCAGGGGGCTGGTGTAGAAGGCGCTCAGCTTCACCGACACCGGGATCTTGACTTTCTTCTTGATGGCCTTCAACGCTTCGATCTGGTCTGTTTCGATGTCGGTAGCGCTCTTGTCAAAGTCGTTGGGAATCGCGAAGAAGTTGAGTTCCAGACCGTCAACACCGGTCTGCTCCAGTTTGACCGCCCAGTCGACCCACGTGTCGATATTGATGGCATTCAAGCTGGCGATGACCGGGATAGAGCTGACCTCTTTTGCTTTCCTGACCCACATCAGGTGTTCTTCGGGTCCGCCGTGTTCTACGTCGGGAAAGATGTCGGTCATCTCGGCGTGCCAGTTGTCGTACATCTGGACATCTTCTTCCAGCTTGTACTTTTGCAGCTGTACCTGCTCTTCAAACAGTGACTGAATCACCAATGCTCCAGCGCCGATCTCGTTTATCTTCTTGATGGAGTCCATATGCGCAGTGAGGCTGCACGCTCCCATCACGAACGGATTCTTGACGGGAATGCCCATATACTTCGATTCCAGGTTGGCCATTACTTGCTCCTTGGTGGTTGTGCTTGGCCTTCATCATAAAGCGCCGCCGCCGCTACGTCAATCGTCGCGTTCCCCGTACCGGCAACCATACCTCCGAACTAATTGAAACGGTCAATACGCTCGTGGCTGGGATCTTATCTGATATTGCGCCGCAGAAGGACATCTTCGATATTCCGTCTTCCGTCGATTACCGCATGAATCAAGACTTGGTCGCTGTCTATCGTGTAGAACAATCTCCACGGAGGTAGAACCAATTCACGATACTTCGTGATATTCTGGCGCTCCAATTCTGGAATCACACGTCCTGATTGAGGTTGGTGCAACAGTTGCTGGACCTCCGCATCGATCGTGTTGACGAATGATTCAGCCTGCTGGGTTGAGTAATTATCGAGAATCCAGGAAACGATGTCGTCGAGATCTTGTGCGGCGATAGTAGACCAGATGATTCGAATCATCGATAGCTCGGTATTCTATTTGTGGTCTTTTATTCGATTCCGGACCACCGCTACCGCGTCCTCATGAGATACAATTCTCTCATGTTGAAAGTCGTGATCGCTCTGAGAAATCAGCTTCATGAAACCGAGAGCATCTTTCATCTCCTGAAACGACGCCGTATCGAGAAGTACCGCAGTTGCTTCACCATTCTGGGTGATCACGATCGGGCGGTGAGATTCGTTCACTTGACGAAGCATTTCAGCGGCATTCGATTTGACGTAGGAGATTGGTCGGATGTCAGTCTGTAGATTCATTGCGTCTCCAGTCAGAATATAGTACTATTTATGGACTGCATAGTCAATCCATAGTGACAAGCCGACGCAGGAGAGCCTCGCCGAGTACGTCACGCGCCCGCCGCCTCGCGCATTGCGCTTGGAGATAGCTTCTGCGCTATGTTGATCCGTTGGACCTATGCGACAACAAGACGTTTTACCTGCAAGTCTTTTCGGTGCTGTTCGGCATTCCAAAGATCGTACTGAGTCTGCTGGTTCAACCAGCTTTCCGCTGTGGTATCAAAGGCAATTGATAGGCGAATGGCCATTTCCGGGCTGATCCCGGCACGCTCATTAAGGATCGCGCTCAATGTCTTGCGACTGACACCCAAGGCCTTTGCGGCTTCGGTGACCGACAGATCCAGTGGCTCAAGACAAAGCTCTCTAATCACTTCGCCTGGATGTGGAGGGTTGTGCATTAGCATGGTGACACCTCAATGATAGTCTTCATAGTTCACGTCCTCGGCATCTTGACCTTCAAAGCGAAAGGTGACGCGCCAATTTCCACTGACATCTACAGCCCACGTAGCGGCCCGATTTCCTTTCAGTTCGTGAAGCCGAAGGCCGGGAAGCCTCATGTCCTGCGGCCGTCTCGCACATTCTACAACATTCTCTCGTGATCTGCTCTTGAGCGCCGCTTCACGCTTGCACGGGGAGACAGGTTTTCTCTATGCTTCGGTTTGCGATAGGATGAACCGTTATGCAGGCTACACCCGATCAGGCGCTGGTGCGCTTTGACAACGTACATTTTTCCTACCTCGATGCCGCGGATGGCGGTCAAAACGCAGTTTTCAGGGGACTCTCGCTCGAGGTTCCCTCCGGAGTGGTGTCGCTGGTGGGCCAGAACGGCGTCGGCAAGTCAACCTTTCTGCTGCTGGCCGGCGCACGGCTTTTCCCATCTGCCGGCAGCGTCAGCACCGGCGGCGTTGATACGCGCCGGTTTGCTCGCGCCAACGTCGATCCGGAGATCGAGCAGCAGCGTAACCGCCTGGTTTCGTTCATCTATCAGAACATGGAGTTCGAGACCGAAACGCCGATCGGCGAACTGATGGACTATGTCTATGCCGAGGGTTACTATCAGGACAAGCACGCCGACTTTGTGCGCCGTGTACAGGCCGAGCTGGAGCTGACCGACCTGCTGGGCAAGAAGACCCAGGAGCTCAGCAAAGGACAGCTGCAGCGCACCATCATCGGGTTCAGCCTGCTCTATGGATCTCGCATCGTGCTGATGGATGAGCCGGTGTTTGCGCTGGAGGAGCCGCGAAAAGAGCGCGTCTTTGGCTTCCTGGTCGATATCGCGGCTGAGCTCGGGATAAGCATCTACTATTCGGCGCATGATCTCGAACTGACGCGTCGCTACAGTGAGACGATGATGCTGTTTTACAAAGACGGGTCGGTGCGCGTGGGCCCCACCGCGGAGCTGCTGCAGCGGGAGACCATCGAACAGGCCTTCCAGGTGCCCTACGACATGCTGCACCACAAGGAGTACCTGTTCCGCGAAATGCTGGCCACGCTTGGCCAGGCCGCTGCCGCCGATGCCGACAAGGACGCTGATCACTCCTGAGCATCGGTCTGGCAGCCGATCTTGACGATTGCGGCTGCAACAAAGAAGCGCAGCGCCGGGTTATCGTGCATTACGGCTTTTTCCAGCAGCTCATCCAGGGCCGCAAAAGCTTCGTTGCCGGTTACCTGCTGCAGTTCGTAGAGTGCTTCGGCCGCGCCGCTGAGCGCAGCCGGATCGCCCTCGATCATGGCCGCCACTGCAGATTTTTCCTGGCTTACAGCCGGTCTGGGCGCCATCCGCTGTACCGTGGGTTGACTGACGCACTCGTTCTGGAAGTCTTCCAGCTGTTCGATGGCCTCCTCAGGGTCATTCAGGAAGGCCGAGTAGAGCGGGTAGAACCAGTGCTCGATCTGCAGTAGAGCGGCAAGCGCCAGGATGACCTCATCGGCCGCGTAATGCGGCAGGGCAGGCTTGTGCAGGACGTCGATAAGTACCGGTATCGAACCGCTTGATCCCAGCTGCTTGAGCGCCGTGGCGGCGTGGATTACCAGCAGCGGGTTGTCGGTCTGCTCCAGTTGACGCTCGATCTCGGGGATCGCCCCTGCGTCTCCCAGGCGCGCCAGCGCCACCATGCTCTTGGCTGCCAGGAGGTAATCAGCTGAACGCAGCGCCACACGCAGAACCGGCTTGGCTTCGCTGATGCCCTTGACGCCGGCCAGCCGCGCTGCAATGGAGGCGGTGGTGAACTCGCGCTGCTGGATCTCCTCCAGGATCGCTGCAGTCACGCGCCTGTCTACCGGCAGGTGCACCAGCGCTTCCAGCGCCTCGTTGCGTACCGCGAAGCTCGGTGACTTCAGCATTGGCAGGATATCCGAGAGTGCCAGCTGCGAGTTCGATCCGGCAATTTCGTGGATTACCCGCTGCTGGCCGGAGATTGTAGTGGTGCGGTCGAGGCGGTTGAGCAGCGTGATGGTGCGCATGTCTCTCAGCGAGAGCATCGCGCTCAGAGCGCTCAGGGTGCTGGCTGCCCCGAGACGCTCGAGTGGGATCATCAGGCGGATGCAGAACAGTGCGATCAGCGCCAGCAGCGCGAAGAAGATTCTGAACTGCACCGTTACCGAAGCAATGCCCAGTGTAGCCAGAGCGTCCAGAATCATCCCTCCGGCCAGTGAACCGATACTGCCCCCGAGCCCCAGCGTCATAAAGAAGACAATACCCAGGTTGAGCCGATCCTTGGGCGAAATCAGCGCAAAGAAATAGGTCTGCGCGCAGTATTCACCGCCGGTGAAGCCCATGGTGGCAAGGAAGAATATCAGGCCGAGGTGCACGAGCAGCGTTGTTGCGGAGAACGCCGGAGAGAGTATCGCCGGAATCATGCTGACCAGGAACACGCAGGTGTAGCTGATCAGCATCGGCTTGGCGCCGAGGCGATCT
>SKLB01000178.1 GCA_007123465.1 Spirochaetales bacterium | reverse complement strand
TATTCCGGTGGTGGTGCTCTCCTCGATAGCGCATAAGGGCGCGCATATAACCATGGAGGCCATCAGCCTGGGCGCATCGGACTTCTTGCTCAAACCGTCGGGGTCGGTGTCTGACGACATCCACAGCATAGCCACGCAGCTGACCGAGATGCTGCGCGGCTACGGCAGGGAATACCGACGACGCAAGGGGCGCAACACAGCCGAGGCGCCGATGGCAGAACATCCGGCAGCTGCCGCCGGCGCATCAGCCGTGCGGACTGTTGCGCCGACCGATGCCGCACCGTTGATCGTTGAACCGGTTGCCGCCGAGGCGGCGCCGGCGCAGACCGAGATTATCGCAATCGGCATCTCAACCGGGGGGCCAAACGCGCTGCGTAAGGTGTTTGCCGCGCTTGACGACGACCTACCGGTACCGGTAGTGGTTGTTCAGCACATGCCGGCAGGCTTCACCGCCGAGTTTGCGCGCAGCCTCGACCGCATCTGTCCGCTGGAGGTAAAGGAGGCCGAAGAAGGCGACCTGCTCAAGCCCGGTCGGATCCTGATAGCACCGGGCAACCGCCACATGCGCGTTGAACGCAAGAGTCTGGCCGGCGTGGTGCGCCTGGGCGACGGTGAACCGTGCAACGGACACCGCCCTTCGGTTGATATCCTGTTTGCCTCTTTGGCGCAGCATTACGCCAACCGTGCGCTGGCGGTTATCATGACCGGGATGGGCCGCGACGGCGCCGTCGAGCTGGGCCTGGTGCGGCGCCGCGGCGGGATAACCATTGGACAGGACGCTTCCTCGTGCGTGGTATACGGTATGCCCAGGGTTGCCTTTGAACTGGGGCACGTAACGCAGCAGGTTGCGCTGCACCAGATGGCCGAGACGATCTGCCGTCTGGCAAAAGAGCAACGGGACTGACGCTATGCAACTCAGCGTTCGGCGGCTTGGCCGCATCGGCTATCAGCAGGCTCTCGATCTGCAACTGCAGCTGGTAGAACAGCGGCGCGCCGAGCAGATTCCCGACACGCTGCTGCTGCTGGAACACCCGCCGGTAATCACAATGGGGCGCAGTGCAGTCGACAGCGACATCCTGGCCCCGGCGGACGAACTCGAGCGCGCCGGCGCCACTCTGCACCGCATCACCCGCGGCGGGGAAACCACCTATCACGGGCCGGGCCAACTGGTTGGCTACATCATCGCCAACCTCTACGAGCACCAGCGTCAACTCAAGCGCTTCATCAGGAACCTGGAGCAGGTATTCATTGAGCTGCTCGCCGAACACTACGCGATCAGCGCCGGGCGCGATGAGGAGCACCGCGGCGTCTGGGTTGGCAACGAGAAGATCACCGCCGTAGGTATTGCGGTCAACCGCAGCATAACGATGCACGGGTTTGCCTTCAACGTACACACCGACCTGTCGCACTTCGGCTGGATCGTGGCCTGCGGCATCACTGATCGCGGCCAGACCTCGCTGCAACGGCTGATCGGGCGCAAAGTGTCGCTGGCCGAAGCCGGCGATGCGGTTACGCAGTCGTTTCAGACAGTATTTGGCTACGAAGCGGTTGAGGATCCCGATGCGGGTAGTTTCCGCACAACCGTCGGCATATCCGGCTGAGACTGCCGCCGTCCGCGACGATACCAGTACACCGCGGTGCACAACAGCACAACAGCGATACCCGCGGCTACCGCCGCAGCCGGTGGCAACCCCGGTGTTGCACGGCGCGCGCCGAGGAAGCCCGCCAGAAACAGCAACGGCGGCCCGCCAAACAGCGCACTCGCCGCGGCGAGTGCGCGCGAAGTTGAGACCTCGTATTCCACACGGTCCGACGGCTGCAGCTCGATTCCACGATCATTGCGCGCGCTGAAGGTATACTGCTGCGGTTTGCAGAAGAGCGATGAACAGGTTGAGCAGACATGCGCCGCGCACGAGAGCTGCAGCGTGTCAGCGTCAACTCTGATCACCGTTGCGCTGTGTCTCATTCAGCGGCTCCGTACACGGTTGGTTAACCGTCTCAATACTCTGTGCCCTGCCTTCGGGATCGATCTCGATCACAACACCCTGCAGCGCCGGAGACGCCCAGCTGTCCTGTGAGCGCTCCGGCATCTGTGTCACAAACTGACGAATCTCAACCGCGGGATCCAGACCGGCAACACTGTCGATACTGCCGGTTCGACCGGCATCACAGATAGTTGCCGTGCCGTGCACGCTGATGCGCGCGTCGGAGGTCATGACGCGCTGGCCGGTACCGATAAGCGCGCTGACCATCCCATCGGCAAGGTGAAACATACTGTACTTTTCAGCCGTAGTCACCGCGTGAAAATCGACGATCACCGTCTGAGTCTCGCGCTTGAGCCGCTCGACGACCTCGGGCAGGAAGGTGAACGGGTTACTCAGGTGTACCCGATCGAACCCGGACTGTCCGAGCATGCTGATCACCCCGATCTTGCGTTCCCTGACACTGAAGTAGCGCCATCCGCGCCCCGGATTGCCCGGAGGGAAGTTTGCCGGGCGCAGAATGTAGTAGGCGTTCTCGATATGCTCGACCATGTCTTTCTTGTAGTACACCTGATCACCGCCGGTGATTGCGTCAACACCGAGCTTGCGCAGATAGATAGAATGGTTCTTGCCGATGCCGAAACCGCCGGTAGTCCCGTCACCATTGGCCACAACAAAATCTATCGCGTGGCGCTTCTTCACCTCGCTGAGTAAGGACTTGATACAGAACACGCCGGCTCGGCCGACAATTTCTCCCACAAAGAGTACGCGAAGATTCACAGTGCATCCTTTGCCGCAGTGACAGGCTGCC
>SKLB01000286.1 GCA_007123465.1 Spirochaetales bacterium | reverse complement strand
CGGAAATCTTGACCCAGATAGGGATGAAGATGATGCTCGAGAGCAGCAGGATCGGCAACGCTATCTGGAAACCGCCCTCGTCACCGTAGATGTTGCCGAAGTAGTAGAGCAGACCGGCCTGGATGATGTTGATGCCGGTTATGTGCAGCGACCACGGAATCAGTGCCGTGAGGAACGGCTTCATCTTCAGTACCTGAAGATAGCTGCGAAACACGTTGATTCTCTCAACCGCGCGCGCGGTGTAGGTCTCGCGGACGGTGAAGAACGTTATCAGCGCGGTTACCATCATGACCGCGCCCATCGCGCCGCCCATGATAGTCCAGCCGCTGTCTCCGCCGCCACCCAGCTGTACGATCGGCAGTACCGTTGCGGCACCGATGAAGGTGCCCACTACGGCAAAGACCATGCGGTAGCCGTTGAGAACGGTGCGCTCGTCAAAGTCGGTGGTGAGCTCGGGGGTCAACGCACCGTACGGTATGCTGACAAGCGTGTAGGTGGTGTTGAGTGCGCAGTAGACAAGTGCAACATACAAAAACAGGGCCAGCTGGTTCTCCACGCGCAACGGCGTGAACATCCAGATCATGCTGAGAAACAGCGTGATCGCGCCGACAAAGATATACGGCCGGCGGCGCCCCCAGCGGGTGGAGGTGCGGTCAGAAAGGTAACCGACCGCCGGATCACTGACCGCATCCCACAGCTTGCCGATCATCAGCGCGGTACCGGCCAGCCCGGCGCGCAATCCGACCACATCGGTAAGAAAGAACAGCAGGTAGAAGCCCATGACGGTGAAGAACAGATTACCGCCGAGGTCGCAGATCCCGAATCCAACCTTCACCTTGAGCGGTAGCGATGTGGCTCTTCGCATCATGGCGTAGTATAACCGGTTGGGCCTGCTGCGTCAGCGGCCGTGACGACACTCGGTGCAGCCGAGTACGTGCATGTGCTTGCGCCCGTCGCGTTCAAACATGCGTGCAATCGCAAAGCCGTCGGCACGGATTTCGCGCATACAGACCGGGCATATTCGCGGCTGAGTACCGTTCGGCGGTCGGCAATAGGCACAGCCAAACATGTGCACCATGCTCTCCTTTATCCTGGCAGGCCGCGGCCTTCCGTGGACGTCTACCGGATCCTTGGAGAACACCACCGTGTGAACCCGCTCGCCGCGCGAGAGCATGGTGTGACACAGGGGGCACGGTTTGAGTAGTGTCAGCGTCGAGCGGCTCTTGCGCGCCATGCGGTTTGCCAGCGCTGAGTAGTCGTCCTTACTGAGGCGGGCCATGACGTGCAGCAGATAGACGATAACTGCAGCGGTCAAGGCGATGACCAGAATATACATAGAACGGCTCCGTGGAAGATACTATCCGATGAGCGGCACAATGAGTAGACTGAGTCGATGGCGGCACTCTACGTAGTTGCAACACCAATCGGCAACCTGGAAGATATCACGATACGCGCGTTGAACACGCTCAAAGGGGTTGATTTCGTGCTGTGCGAGGATACGCGCCACTCCGGGAGGCTGCTGGCGCATTTCGATATCCGCAAGCCTCTGCTGGCGTGTCACGCGCATAACCAGGAGCGTGTGGTCGCTGATGTGCTCGCGCGCATGCAGTCCGGCCACAGCGGCGCAATGGTGTCCGATGCCGGTACTCCTGGAATCAGCGATCCCGGAGGGCAGGTGGTGGCGGCGGTGCGCGCACACGGCCTGGCGGTTGTACCGATTCCCGGTCCATCGGCACTGGCGGCGCTGCTCAGCATAGCCGGTGTTCCGGGCAAAGCGGTGCTGTTCGAGGGGTTCCTGTCGCCCAAAAAGGGGCGCAGGCGCAAACGACTGGCCGAACTGCTCGAGCGCGGCGAAATAGCGGTTTTCTACGAATCACCGCATCGGATAGTACAGCTTTTGCAGGATGTGCTCGATATACAGAGTGAAGCTACGGTGCTGGTGGGCAGGGAGATGACCAAGCTGCACGAGGAATATCTGTTTGGTCCGGTGGCCGAAGTGCTGGAGCAATTGGGCAACAGGGCGGCTATCAAGGGTGAGTGTACAGTCCTTGTATCCCCCGCCAAAAAGGGTTAAAATTGACTTGAAGTGTGTCGATAAGGTAGTGAAGGAAGGAAGGTTCTGCAATGTCCATTGAACGGCTCGGTCCAATAGACCCGGTCCAACGGTTAAATCAGACGAATAAGACCGCCAAGCCCCAGCAGAAGCAGGGCAGCGATTCGGTATCGTTTTCTGATGAAGCGAAGCTGAAGGCCGAGCTGTATCAGATGGCTGAGCGGGTCAGGAGTGTTCCTGAGGTTCGAGCCGACCGTGTGGCAGAGGTGAAGCGCAAACTAGAGGATCCCGGGTACATCAACGACACGGTAATCGACAGTGTTGCAGACCGAATTATGGACGCCTTCGGAATCTGACATCGCCTTCCGAGTCACTCCCTTTCGGACAGCTTCTAGCTCCAGATATCCATCGCAAATTTCGGCGGCACCGGTTGCCGCCGTTTTGCATTGAGTTGGCCCATGTCTGATCTTCTGCTGCATATCCCGACTAAGATCTTCTTCGGTCCTGACGTGGTCAACCGGATTGGCCAGACCGTGGCCGAACTCGGCTCGCGGGCGCTGCTGGTTACCGAGTCTGCCCACCATCAGGGCAAGCTGGTCGAGCGCGTCGAGGAGCTGCTGACCAAGAAGGGCGTGCACACCATTCTGTTTGATCACGTAGGTCCCGGCGGATCCAACGCCACTATCGATGAGCTGATCTCGCTGGTGCGTGTCAGCCAGGCCAGGGTGGTCATCGGGCTCGGCGGT
>SKLB01000057.1 GCA_007123465.1 Spirochaetales bacterium | reverse complement strand
GTCGCCGCGCATCCCCGGATAGATCCGCGCAACAAAGATCGAGCCGATCGCACGCTCCAGACGTTCGGTGAGCGCCGGCAGGTCCAGCTCCAGCGGACCGTCTATCACCGGGCGGCCGTGATAGACCGGCGTTGTCTGATTCCAGTTGCGGAACGGCCCCGGCAGCTCGCTGCTCTCGCTGCCGAAGCGCTCGAACTTCAGATTGACAGGCGAAAGGTCCTTGTCACCGTAGACCACGTGCACACCGGGAACGTTGCTGGTGGCACGCTCAACCGCCGCGCGCAGGTTGCGCAGCGCCTCGCTGCCTGCGTGTGCCCGCTCGCTGACAGGTTCCCACGGCACTGCCGATGCGGTGAGCACAATCGGGATGGTGGCGTCGGCAAAAAACCAGTAGAGCAGCCCGGCGGTGTAGGCCAGGGTATCGGTACCGTGCCCGATCACGATGCCTGACGCGTCGCCGCTGCGTACGCGGACATTGACCGCGTCGAGCAGGGTAGCCCAGTCCGCCGGTGTTATCTCCTCGCTCAGGAAGCGGCCCAGCTGCACCTCTTCAAAGCGCAGCGTTGCCGAGAGCTCCTGGTCGAGAATCTGCCTCAAGTCCCGCAGATCGCCGGGCACAATCAGGCCATCGCCCTCACGCGTACCCGAGATTGCTCCGCCGAACGAAAGCACGTGGACAAACTCCAGGCCCAGGCGCTGCTTCAAGAGCTGGGTCACCAGCTGGGGCTCGGCCCGCCCCGAGGTCCGGCGCATGATCTGTCCCACCAGATACCCGAGCGGTCTGCTGTCACCGGCGTTTATCTGCTCTACCGCCTGCGATTGATCGGCCAGCACCTCGTCTACGTAACGCTGTAGTTCTGCGGCGTCGGTGATCTGCTCCCAGCCCTTCTCTATGATGATTGCTTCAGGGTCCTTGTCCTCGATGAAGACCGCTTCCAGGGTCTGCTTGGCGATCTTGCCGTGGATACGGCCCTCGGCCAGCAGCATCAGCAGGTTGGCAAAACGCTGCACGCTCAGCGGGCTATTGGTCAGCGAACTGCCGTGGCGGTTGAGCATCTTGCGCACATCGGTTGCCAGCCAGCTGGCAGCGGCGGCCGGGTCAGCCCCCTGCATCACCGCCTGTTCATAGTAATCGGCCAGGCTCTTCTCATCGCACAGAAAATCTGCCTGCGACTCCAAAAGCGCGTACTCACGCATAAAGCGCTCTTTGCGCTGCGCCGGCAGCTCAACCAGATCAGCCTCCACCGCCGCCAGGAACTCTTCACCGGCGCTGAACGGCGGCAGATCCGGCTCGGGAAAGTAGCGGTAGTCATTGGCGCTCTCTTTGACGCGCATGGTCTCGGTCAGATCACGGTTCTCGTTCCACAACCGCGTTTCCTGCACCACGGTACCGCCGCGCTCGAGGATCTCCTGCTGGCGGCCGATCTCGTGGTTGAGCGCCTTGCGCACAAAGCGCGACGAGTTCATATTCTTGATCTCCACTTTGCTGCCCAACCCGGCACCACGGAGATTGATCGACACGTTGGCGTCGCAGCGCATCGATCCCTCTTCCATGTTGCCGTCGCAGACACCAAGGTAGCGCACCAGGCGGCGGAACTGCTGCAGCAGCATCTCGGCTTCTTCGCCGATTTCCATATCCGGCTCGGTCACAATCTCCAGCAGCGGTGTCCCGGCGCGGTTGTAGTCCAGTAATGACATGTCTCCGGCGTGGATCATTTTGCCGGCGTCTTCCTCCAGGTGAACCTCGTGGATGCGGACGCGCTTTTTCTTGCGGTGGAACTGGACGTCGATATAGCCGTCGGTTCCCAGAGGCGCCGCAAACTGGCTGATCTGGTAATTCTTGGGCAGGTCGGGATAGAAGTAGTTCTTACGTTCAAAGCCGGTCTTGTGGGCCAGTGTACAGTTCAGAGCACGCGCCACCAGATAGGCCATGAGGATGGCACGTTGATTGAGCGTTGGCAGAACACCGGGATAGCCCATGCAGACCGGGCATACGTTGCTGTTGGGCTCATCGCCAAACGCCGCGCGGCAGCCACAGAAGACCTTGGTCTCGGTAAGCAGCTGTATGTGGATTTCCAAACCAATAAAGGACTGATACATCTGTTACTCCGGGGTACCGTTACTGTCGGACAACGGGGGGTAGTCCGGCGGAGATTGCAGCGGTGTCTGCTGCTCCAGCACCCGCGCAACCTGGAACAGGCGGTACTCGTGAAAGGCCGGCGCCATGAGCTGAACCGCCAGCGGCAGCCCGTTATCCAGTCCAGTTGGCAGCGCCAGCGCCGGCAATCCGGCCAGGTTGGCGGTACTGGTAAACCTGTCGGCTACCTTCTGCTGAAACGGTGTGAGGCCGGCATCGCCGTGGGCAAACGGCTGCGTAGGAAACACCGGCATGCACAGCACGTCGACCGACTCAAACACGCGCGACAGATCATTGCGAATAGCGGTGCGCACCTTCTGGGCGCGCAGATAGTACTGGTCCTGGAATCCAGATCGCAGCACGTAGGTACCCAGCAGGATACGCAGCTTGACCTCGGGACCGAATCCCTGGTCGCGTGCGGCGCGCACCAGCTCTTCGGGGTTCTCCGCGTAGTCCGGACGCAGACCGTAGCGTATGCCGTTGTAGCGCGCCAGATTGGCGCTGGCTTCCGCGGCGGCTATAGTATAGTAGGCGGGGACCGCCCATTCGAGGGTCGGGAGCTCCACGGTAGTTACGCGGTAGCCGAGTTTCTTCATCTGCTCGCTGCTGCGCGCGTAGCCCTCGGCCACCGCGCTGTCCACGCCCAGGTCGCCCCCCAGCACACCGATGC
>SKLB01000349.1 GCA_007123465.1 Spirochaetales bacterium | reverse complement strand
GGCACGCCCGCCCTGATAAGCGATGTACTCGCTCTCGCGGTTCTGCCGGTGCAGGCGCTGCTGCTGTTCGAGGTGCTCCTGCCGTTCTTTCCGTTTGGCTCCTACAACGGCCGGCGCGTCTGGGATCACCGCCGCGTGCTCTGGGCTCTATTAGCAGCCGGTGCCGTTGGGCTCTATTGGGCTCGTAGCGCCGGGTGGTAGACGCGTGCTTTGGTGACACGCTTGACATGTGCGCCACAGTCGGTGTATTAGTAATCAACATTAACCGCAAGGAGGACCGTGCAGATGATGATTAGCGCAAGTCTCAACCGCCACCGCACGCTGGTCCTTTCGGGAGCCGGCCGCCCGGCGCTACGCTGAGGTGTCCTCGCTGCGGCATCTGTCGCACCCATCCTGCAAATACGGACCAGCCCGCAACGGCTGGTTTTTTTTGTCCCGCGCACGCGGCCGGTCCGGCCTGCGTGTGTTCCGCCCGCAGATGACCTGCCGGCCGTCGGCGTAACCTGAGGGTACCGTTATGGCGCTAAACGATCGGACCACCGATAGCCGCCTCCTCTACGGCATGCTCGCTCCGCAGCTTCCGCGGCTCATCGGTGCCATCGCTGCAACGGCACTGGCAACGCTCTGCGCGTTTGCCGTGCCGCTTATGGTACAGACAATGATCGACTCGGTATTCGGCAGTGCACCGTTGCCCCCGTTTCGCTCGATACGCCTGCTGGTCGCCGCCGTCGGGGGCGTTGACATCCTGCGCGCTCACCTGTGGCTGGGAGGGATGCTGATCATCGGGTTCACGCTTGTCGATAGCGCGGGCGTCTTCACCGCCGGACGCCTGAGCGCCGTCGCGGCCGAGCGCGGCGCGCGGGCGCTGCGTGACCGGCTCTACGGCCACCTCCAGTCGGTCAGCGTTGCCTACCACGCACAGGCATCCTCGGGAGACCTGCTGCAGCGCTGTACCTCCGATCTCGACACAATCCGACGTTTCTTCGCTATTCAGCTCAGTGAAGTGGGGCGAGCGCTGGCTATGGTGGTGCTCGCCATCCCGGTGATGCTTCGCCTGCACCCCGGCCTGACTATCGTTGCGGTTGCGCTGCTGCCGGTTGCGTTCGGGTTCACCTATCGCTTCTTTGCCGACGTCCAGAAGGCCTTCGAGCGCTCGGATGAGGCCGAGGCCGAGCTTTCCGCGCTGCTGCAGGAGCATCTGAGCGGAATTCGCGTGGTTCGCGCGTTTGCGCGCGAGCCGTGGGAGTTTCGCAGATTTGCACGGCGTAACGAGCACCACCGCCGCGTCACAATGAAGCTGCTGATGCTGCTGGCCCGCTACTGGGGTACCTCGACGGTGCTCGTAATCGCTCAGCTCGGCGCAGTTCTGGTGGCCGGAACCTTACTGGCATTGCGCGGCGAGATCACCGTCGGCGCGCTGCTGGTTTTTCTGATGCTGGAACAGATGCTGCTGTGGCCCATTCGCCAGATGGGCATGGTGCTGGCAGACCTCGGCAAGGCGCGCGTTGCTGCCGGCCGCATCGCAGAGATCCTGGCGCAACCGTCCGAGGATGCTGACCCGCGGCTCACCGGCCCCGGAACGCTGCAGCCGCCTGTTCGGGGAAACATCGAGTTTCGCAACGTCTCGTTTGCGTACCCCGCCGGGCAACAATCGCCGGTCGAACGCGAAGTTCGCGCTCCCACCATCGCGGAACTGAGCTTCACTATCGAGAGCGGACAAACTATCGGGTTCCTGGGGGCAACCGGTTCGGGCAAGACCACCGTGCTGATGCTGCTGGCGCGTCTGTACGATCCGGACTCCGGAGAGATTCTCATCGACGGTGTTGACATTACCCGGATCGAGCGCCGCTGGCTGCGACGCCACATCGGCTACGTCATGCAGGAGCCGTTTCTCTTTGCGCGCACGCTGCGCGAAAACATCTCGCTGGTGCGCCGCTCTGCCCACGAGATGGAGGTCTTTGCAGCAGCGCGCTCGGCGGCAATCCACGAGGTGATCGAGAGTTTTCAGGAGGGCTACGAGACACCGGTGGGAGAAAAGGGTGTTACCCTGTCGGGAGGGCAGAAGCAGCGTGTGGCCATCGCGCGAGCCCTGCTCACCGGCAGCCCGATTCTCGTCTTTGACGACAGTTTGAGCGCGGTGGATACCCGCACAGACGCACGCATCCGCGAAGCGCTGTTCGAGCGCAAGGCTACCACTATTCTGGTCTCGCATCGTACAACCACGCTGGTACGCTGTGACGAAGTCTTTGTATTCGATAACGGCCGGCTGGTCGAACAGGGCCCGCCGCGCACGCTGCTTTCCGCCGGCGGGCACTTCGCACGGACGTGGCAGCAACAGCACGGAGCAGAACATGCCGACTTATAGCGATCAAGTACGTTCCACGCAGTTTACCCCGCGGCTCTGGCTCGACCTCATTCGCCGCGCACGCTTTCTGCGCCCGACGATGATCCGTCTTGCGCTGATCATGATCGGCGTAGGAGTGATCGATGCCCTGTTTCCGGCGCTCAACGGTTTTGCGGTCGATCGTTTTGTGACAACGCAATCGGCAGACGGTCTCGGAGCCTTTGCCGGTTTCTACCTGGCGCTGGCAGCGCTGCAGGGGGTGCTGATATGGCTGCTGGTTGCGCTCGCCGGACGCATCGAGGTGGGGGTTATCCACCGTTTCCGCCAGGACGCCTTCATGCACCTCCAGCACCTGTCGATGTCATACTTTGATCGCACCCCGCGCGGATGGATCATGACCCGCCTCACTTCCGATGTACAGCGTCTCGGCGAGATTGTCGCGTGGGGTCTGGTCGATGTGGCGTGGGGTCTGGCGGCCATGACGGCCACCGCCGCAGCGATGCTGTTGCTCGATGCACGCCTGGCGCTGATAGTGCTGACGGTCGTTCCTCCGCTGGCGCTGATCAGCGTGTGGTTTCAGAGGCGGGTTTTGACGGAGCAGCGCCACGTACGCCGGCTCAACAGTGAGATCAGCGCCGCGTTCAACGAGGGCATAGTCGCTACGCCGACGACCAAGACGCTCGTCCGCGAAGCAGACAATCTGGAAGAGTTTTCGCGGCTCACAGGGCGTATGCGCGGCGCGGCAATCCGGGCCGCCAGCTTATCGTCGCTCTACCTGCCGCTGGTGATCCTCATCGGCAGCGTTGGAACGGCGCTTGCGGTTGTGCACGGCGGTGTGCGCGTTCAGCTCGGTACACTCACGCTGGGGACGGTGGTGGCGTTTGTGGGGTACACGGTCATGTTTTTTGAGCCGGTGCGTGAAGTAGCGCGGGTGTTGACGGAGTTTCAGGCGGCGCAGAGCGCCGCCGAGCGGCTCTCGTCGCTTCTGACAACAGCTCCTGAGATTATCGACAGCCAGGCGGTGGTGGCAACATTCGGCACCGTGCTCGCGCCGCGGCGTGACGCGTGGCCGGCCATGCAGGGGCGTGTCACCTTTGAGCGAGTCTCATTCTCCTACTCAGAGGGAGAACCGGTGCTGGAAGACTTCTCGCTCGATGTGGCCGCCGGTCAGTCGGTTGCGCTGATCGGAGAGACTGGAGCCGGCAAGTCAACGATCGTCAATCTTATCTGCCGCTTTTACGAGCCTGCAGCGGGACGCATTCTCATCGATGGCGTGGACATCCGCGAGCGAAGTCTCGCCTGGCTGCATGGGCACCTCGGCTATGTGCTGCAGACGCCGCACCTCTTTCGCGGCACCATCCGCGACAATATCCGCTACGGGCGTCTGGATGCCGACGATGAGCAGATCGAGCAGGCCGCCAGACTGGTTGCGGCCGACGAAGTCATTCGCGGGCTGGAGGGCGGATATGCACGCGCCGTTGGCGAAGGCGGCGCAGGACTATCCACCGGCGAGAAACAGCTGGTCTCGTTTGCGCGCGCCGTGCTGGCCGATCCAAGACTGTTCATCCTCGACGAGGCCACCAGCAGCATCGATACCGAGACCGAACTGCGCATTCAGCGCGCCACGCGCCATCTACTGCAGGGGAGAACCAGCTTTGTAATCGCCCACCGCCTGTCTACCATCCGCGACGCGGACCGTATCCTGGTTCTGGAACACGGTCGGATTGTCGAGGATGGCAGGCACAGTGAGCTCATGCGGGCCGCCGGCCACTACGCCCGCCTGGTGCAGGAACAAATCGCCGTTGTGTAGCGTCGGTGGCCGCCGGCTACAAACCAGAGCGCGTGCCAGAGCCCATGTCGCGCACGTACTCCATCGTTCGGCTCCTGCTCAGCTTGAGACAGGCGCAGCGTTCAACCACGTAGCCGCGCTGAACGCGGCCACGTTATCGGTCTGCTGTCTACTGGGCTTCCATCTCTACCGAGCGGATCGTTACTATACGCGTTCCCGGCCGGCCCGAAGCCTGGTAACCAACCAGATAGCCGTCAAACTGTTCCGGATCTGCTGCTACACTCGATTCGGCCCACCAGGACTTCTCCCCCTGCTCCAGATTGATGCTGAGGCCGCCGCCGGAGTTGAACAGCGCGGTGATCACAATGTAGTCGCTGTCAAGGCCGTGGCTGACGTTTGACGCCGTACCGGACCATCGACCCGCACCGGAGATCACATCGAGCTCGTGCCAGATATAGCGCACTTCTCCGTCCTCTTCCACGCGTTCGGCTCGTTCAACGGTCACTTCCGGGCGGTCCCCGACGTCGCTCAATCCGTTGTGCGCCAGCCGGAAGACCGGCTCTCCAGCGAGCGTGAGCCCAAGGTGAAACGCGTACCCGCCGCCGGTGATGCCCTCATTGTTGAAGCGGTACTGCGCGCCGAGCCGGACAGGCCTGGGGACAGGATGTGTCAGAGTCGGGCTCATGTAGCTGTTCTGCCCATTTGCACTGGAATACAAGACCGTGGCGCCGTCTTCTTCACCGAACTCAAAACTGCCTTCGAACGCGTCTTCCAGCGCCTGCTTCTCTTCCGCACTCAAGTCACCAAACTCGAGTTTGACGCTGGTCTCGTCGACCGGCTCATCGTCGACCGGCTCATCGTCGACCGGCTCATCGTCGACCGGCTCATCATCGACCGGCTCGTCATCGACCGGCTCATCGTCGACCGGCTCATCATCGACCGGCTCATCATCGGCAGGCTCATCATCGGCAGGCTCATCACCGGCAGGCTCATCGTCGACCGGCTCGTCATCGACCGGCTCGTCATCGCTGTCGGCGGACTCTTCGGCCTGGCGGATCTCGCTGGGTGAACTGGTAGTTGGGTTTGCGCAGTAGGTCAAGAAGACCAGTGCCAGCAGCGCAATCAATATAGTTGGTAGGTGTTTCTTTGCGTTCATATCTATCTCCATTCTCCCAGTTTGCCTGTACAGAAGTAATAGCAATTAACATGCCAAGAGCGCGGTTGCAGGCAGTACATGGAAGAATCTATTAAGTGATTACAATGGAATTAGTTATAATACAGAATATCCTGATGGAATACCGAGGCAAATTCGCCTCGCAGCCTGACTATGCAGCTTGCATAGCTGGTCATCGAATATGCATAGTGTATGCAGCGTGCATAGGGAAAAACGCGTTGTGTTCGAGTCATCTGAGGGCTTCGTCTACCGCGGCTTCGGCGTGAATGCGGGTGGTGTCGTAGAGTGGTACCGCTACATCGGCAGGACGCAGCAGCATGCCGATCTCGGTGCAGCCGAGAATGACTCCCTGCACACCGCGCGCGGCAAGATCGTCAGCAATGCGGATATATTCAGCGCGCGAGGACTCGCTGATTGTGCCCAGCACGAGTTCCTCGTAGATAATGCGATGCACTATTGCGCGGTCCGGCGCGGGTGGAGTGAGTACCTCTATACCGTGGTTGATCCGCAGGCGGCCGGCGTAGAACTCCTGCTCCATAGTGAAACGGGTGCCGAGCAGACCTATACAGGGGCTGCTGTGTTCTGTCAGAATGCGAGCCGCGGTTGCATCGGCAATATGGATGAGTGGAATTGTCAGGGCAGCCTCAACCGCCGGCGCCACCTTATGCATGGTGTTGGTCGCGATAAGCAGAAGCTCCGCCCCCGCCGCCTCGGCCCGCGCCGCCTTCTCAGCCAGGAGCCGCCCCGCCGCTTCCCAGTCACCGGCGGCCTGCATCGCCTCCAGGGGCGCAAAGTCCATACTCAGCAGCACAATCTCCGCCGAGTGCAACCCGCCAAGCCTTTCCTTCACCAGCGTGTTGATAAAACTATAGTACTGCGCCGTACTCTCCCAGCTCATCCCTCCGAGCAGTCCGATCGTTTTCATAGAGCCAATGTAGCCGCCGCCTGCGGCGATTTTCGTTTCACCCTCCCTGTAAGATCACCGCAACCAGCAACAGCACAATGAAGAGCACAATGAAGAGGAAGAACAATACCCGCGCAATTCCTCTCGCGGTAGCGGCGAGATTACCAAATCCAAATACCCCTGCGATAATCGAAATGACAAGAAGAATTGCAGCCCATTCTAACACAATTCACTCCTTCGTACAAAATGTACTGAATGCAGAACGAAGGGACAAATTCAGCCCGAAGCAGATGCGTGGTCTATCCGCGGGATAACGGGCGGCAGTTGCGGCGGTTGCTATCTCCACAGACGCTCTGCGCCCAGATCACTCAGCGGGGTCCCGCAGCAGCGACACGACTCGCGCCGGCAGGCGTTCGGGCGCGGACCATCAGAACAGCAGAGCGTGCGTGTCCAGGAGAAGCCTCACGTCTGCCACGCCCCGAGCCCTTCTCCGCGGTGCGCGCGCTCGAGAAGCGCCGATAGCTTCGTCCTGGCCTCGTGCACGTTTACCATGACAAAACGCAGAATATCTGGCACAGCAAACGCCCGATAGGGCTTATACTGAACGCAATGATGGCCGCACATCCGGGGCGGATCGCAAGGAGGAGCATTATGGTGAACAGGAAATGCGGGGTATTGCTTGTGGTGCTGGTCGTTCTTGGGGCATCTGCGTTTGGGCTGGATTTCCCGTTGGAAGACGCTGGCTATCTCTCAGCGCAGGATGCCGAACGTGAGATCATCGGCCGGTGGCGGCTGGTGGCAGGCTACGATACGCAGCGTCCCGAGTTTTCGAGACTAGTCCCGCCGACAGAGACTCCGTGGCTGGAGTTCAGGCAGGACAAACGCGGCACCGACGCCACCGGCCCCGTGCAAGAGGCGGAGTTCACATGGGAGATCAGCGAAAGGGACAGTGAACTCTGGATTTCGATGCACTTTCCGGATTTTGGAATGGAGGACATGCACAAACTGCTCTTTTCCACAGGGCGCATGATTCTAATCTGGCCCGATATCGAGCGGTCCGGTGACACCCCGGTCATCAACGCAATTGTGCACGAGCGCCAGTAGCACAGTAACGCAACCTGGAGCGCCGGCCGGGCGATGGAACCGCGATGCGTGGCGCCCGGCTGCGCAAAGGCCGCATAGACCGCCGCAGGGGTTGCCGGAACGACTCTTGGCGGGGTAGCCTGCGAATCCGTTTGGTACCGCATTTTTCTCACGTAGTTTTTCGCCTTGCGGTCGGCTATACTTCGGGCATGGCCGGAGGCTTTGCACGCCCAACGCTCGATCCATCAACAGAGCGCCACATCTTTCGCGAGCTTGGGTTTGCTTCGGTTGACGAGTACCGGCGCTGGTGCACAGAGAACCGGCTCCAGTCGAGCGTGCGCAAGTCTGATCTGCAGCGGCGCCAGGAGCGAGAACTCTACCGGCGGCAGACCGCAGATCGTGCCTTGCTCAGGGCCAGGCGATCTCACAACCGGGCTCACGCCATCAGAAGGATATTCCTGGGTGAGATCGATGAGGAGACGGTTGCTGACGAGCCGTTGAAGATTATCGCACAGGCGTGCAGGAAGCACGCCGCTGCAGGGGCGCTGCGTGACTACCTGATCCAGATAGATTCGCTGAGCAAGCTCCTCTCCTCAAGAGACAGCACCATCGCGGTACTGAATCTCTATCGGTATGAGCGCGAGTGGCGACGGGACCTCTGCGACTGGAAACCGCACAGCCACAACATCGAGAAGCAGCTGTCGAGTCTCGCTATGCATCTCCTCTGCGAGTACGAGCCGCCTGCCTTCATGGTAGGCGTGTGGCATAAGAAGAATCGGACCCGACAACGCTGGTACATCCACCTGGGGCAGGGCGGAAGCATCCGTACGGCCGCCGGGTTGCCCGCACCGCTTACAAAGCGCATGGCGCACTGGTTTACACAGGCCCCCGAGCATTACAGCCCACGTGCCGCCATACGGTACGGACAGGTCCTCGCCCTTGGAGGTGACCGCAGAGTTGCGGACGCAATTCTGGCTACACGCATGGCGATAGACTTCAGCGACAACAAGTTCTGTCTCGAGCTCATACGGTTCTTCGCGCGCAACCCGATGCTGGATACGGCCCACTACCAGCCTATCGTCGACTACATCTGGAATCAGAAATACGAGAACCAGGCCGTGTTCGTTGCCAGGGGCGTCGTGCAGGAACAGGATCCACCTCAACCCGGCTTCTCAATGGGAGGCCGGACGCCGGGGACCCTGTTGCGGCGCGTGGAGGAGTGGCATGCCAGACTCGGGCGGACCGCCAAGGGAGGGCTACTTCAGTGGACCAGGTCCGGTATACCTGATTTTGAGCTGGTCGAAGGCAAGCGGGAATCAAGGAACATGCGTGTCTGGCGAATCATCGAGTTGGTCAGCTCGCAGGAACTGGAGGAAGAGGGCCGGATTCTGGGTCACTGCGTCGCAACGTACGCCTCATCGTGCCGCAATCGCGTCTCGTCAATCTGGTCGGTGCGCCTTGAGACTGCGACCGACGCGACCCGACGGCTTACCTTGGAGCTCAACGTGAAGCGCAAGGAGATCGTCCAGGCACGGGGACTGCGCAATCGTCTGCCGGACGCCAAAGAGATGGCCGTCCTGAAACGCTGGGCTAGCGCGGCTGGTCTGTCCGTGGCAACGTGGGTCGCGTAATCGGCGGCGAGCCTGCCATAGCCTTTGACACGAGAACGGCGATTCCCCGTATTCTCGAGGAACTGGAAGGTAATTCCGCGGCAATTCGATCCCTCCCGGGCACGGCGATTGCGCGCCAATCGGAGTGGAAACAAGTACCCCATAACATCCGAACACCGGGTTTGACATCCGGCGGGCAACAGCTTAGGCTGCGCTGAGCGTGGTGTATCGAACGTGAAGTTTACAAGCGCCGTCCGCAGGGCCTATCTCGATCTTGGTATCATTTCGCTCTGCCATGGCCTCAGTGACGGATTCAACGGCGTGTTGGCGCCCGTGCTGGCGCTGATTGTCATCGAGTTCGGGCTTGCGGAGTCGCAGGCTGGACTGTTGCTCAGTCTGCCGGGCGTCGCGACCTTTCTGTTGATTCTTCCTGTTTCGGTAATCGCCGATTTCCGTGGCAGGCGGCTGGAGTTGTTTGTCGCCGGGCTTGCGTTGGCCGCCGGCGCCCATTTCTCCATGATGCAGGCGGGCTCGTTCGGCGTTCTGCTGGCGCTGGCGTTCCTGGGGCGCTGTGGCAACGCGGTGTTTCACCCGTGTGCAACCGCGTTGGTGGCCGAACGCTTTCCGGGCCGCAGGGCGCTGGCAATCTCGGTATTCGGCATCGCCGGAAATATCGGGGCTACCGCCATGCCACTGATCCAGGGTTTGATTGCCGGCTCCGGTGGATGGCGGCTCTCGATTGCCGTCTTCTCTATTCCGCTGGCGCTGTTGCTGCCGCTGATCTGGATTCGTTACCGCCGAGTCCAGAGTGATCAACCACACCTCGGGCGGACAACGCCGGCACTTGCCGGGACTTCGGTGCTACCTGGAAGCCTGCAGCTGACTCGTAAGGTATTTGCGAACCGCAGCGTTGTGGGTTTGGGCGCAACATACGCGCTGACGGCGGTAGCCGCAAAGTCTTCGGCCGGCTTTCTGCCGCTGCTGGCGGTCAGACGTTTCGGTATGAGTCCCGCTGCGATCGGACTGATGGTTGCGCTCTACTATGCCAGCGGTGTGGCTTTCAAGGCGATGGCAGTACTGCTGTACCGCCGTCTGGGCACCGGTTCAGCGCTTAGAATTCCGTTGGCACTCTCAATCGCTGCGGTCCTGGGGATGGCCGTAGCCCCGAGCGCGGCTGTTCTGGTTCTGCTGGCCGCAGTCGCGGGGCTGGCAAACTCGATCAGTCCGATTGTGCTGGCCGCGGCGGCGGACCGCTGTGAGCCATCGGCGCTGACCTCTTCGATTGGGTTGATATACTGGTTGCACTCACTGTGGTTCCTCGGGCCGCTGCTTGCAGGGGCAATTGCAAACGATTTGGGTCTGGTGTGGGTGTATGTATTTTCGGCCGTTGTCTTCGCCGCTGCAGCTGGAGCATCGTCTGTTGTAGGACCTCAACGGGCGCGTTCTCGCCGGGGTCTTCTATGATCGCGCCGCAGCGCGCCGACAGCCGGTTGTGGAACAATTGGTGCCAGGCAGCTCGGGCGGTCAAACCGCCTTTGCAGGCGAAGCGCAGCGTCGGGCCAGTGCCGGCAATGTGATACTATGAGCCTGTAATAGGACAACTGCCATGAAAGCTCGTGCCGTTCCACATGATGAGCAGCACCGTCTTGGGATCCTCTTCAGTGGCCCCTGTGCGCGATGAGAATCGCTTAGCTTCTCTTTACATGAACAGACCGGCTACGCTTACCATCGCTACCATGTAGAGGAAAGCAGCTATCAGGGAAAACTTCTTGGCCTCTTT
>SKLB01000318.1 GCA_007123465.1 Spirochaetales bacterium | reverse complement strand
CTCGGTCGAGATTGTGACCGATCCGTCAACAGACCTGTGGCAGCGCAGTTACTACGGGTTTCGCAAGGACAACGCGCCGGCACTGCTGGTGGAAAGCCGGCAGAACTTCAGCTTCACTACCAGGGTATCGTTCGACTATCGGTCTCGCTTTGATCAATGCGGCCTGATCATCTATCTCGACAGTCAGAACTGGTTCAAAGCCTCCATTGAATACGAGAACACGGCATTTTCACGCCTGGGCAGCGTAGTAACCAACGCCGGTTACTCTGATTGGGCTACCACCGATATCGCTACGCCTGCTTCGATCTGGTATCGGCTCAGCCGGCGCGGGCCGGATTTCCTGATAGAGTCATCTGCCGGCGGCAAAGAGTTCAGCCAGATGCGAGTTTTCCATCTCCACGCGCTGGGCGAGACCACTGCGGAGATGGGAGCCGCCGATCCGCCGCTGCCGCCGGCCGCATCGGTACGCTACGGTCTCTATGCGTGCAGCCCGGGTGATTCCTCGTTCAGCGCGCGCTTCGACGAGTTCTCGCTGCAGCCGTGTCTGTGGCACGCCCACGCGGCAGACTCCTGAGGCCCGTCGCGCAGCCGCGTACTCAGCCGGCGGGTGCGCCGCCTCCATCGAGCAGGGCAGCAATTCTGGCGTTGAGCTGTTCGCCGTGCTCGCGAACCGCTTCGATGTGCTGCAGCATGGCTTCGGCTTCGCGGTTGCGCTGCTGCAGCTGCTCAACCGCACCGATCAGTGATTCGGTGTGCTCGCGGTAGGCGGCAAAGAGCGCGCGGAAACGGTCCAGTTCTCCGCTGCCGCTTTCAGCATACGCGGACAGCTTGCTGTTGCGCTGCAGTAACTGTTCGGTGCCACTGCGGATAGTCTCGATATCGGTTACAAACCCGCCCAGCGAAGTATCCAGGCGCTTGATTGCCGGCGCTGAGTCCCTGACCACCGAGTCAATCGCGTGAAACACGCTGCCGGCCTGCGAGACCCGCGCGGCGCCACCTTCTACCGCGCTGTTCATGCTCTTGACCACGTCTGTGATTGATGCCGCGTGTATTGCAGCCTCGTCTGCCAAGGAGCGAACCTCGTTGGCAACCACGGCAAACCCCCGTCCGGCGTCCCCCGCGTGGGCGGCTTCTATCGAGGCGTTCATCGCCAGCAGATTGGTCTGCGCTACTATTCTCTTGATCAACTCGATCGATTCCTGCAGCCGGCCGCGCTGGGCACTTACATCCTGCATCTGCTGCACCGCGAATGTAATGTGCGATCCTCCGGTAGAAACAGAGTCGGTCAGCCGCTCCAGCGCCGCTTCCACGGTACGTACATCTGCACTGACGGCGCTCATACTCTCCAGCAGCTGCTGCTGCGATAGCGCGTGGGTCTCCACCACCTGCGCCTGAGCGGACGACTCGCCGGCTATCCGGCTCATCGCTTCATCCAGGCGCTCAAATCCACTGTCCGCGTCCGCGGACTGCTCGCGCATCTGCAGCGAATTGCGGTGCAGATCCTCGACGCCGCTGCGGTAGGCTTCGAATATCTCGCTGATTCGCCGCAGCTCCAGCGACAGCTCGCTCTGATCGGTGGCGCTCTCGCCGCGCAAGTCACGAACCCGATCCAGCACGCTCTCCAGCCGCTGGACCATCTCGCGCTGCGCAGCGCCCTGTTGATCCAGCTCTTCGGTCAGCCGGTCCTGGATGGAGCTGATGCTCACCACCGTTCCGCCGGCAACCAGCAGGATCACCGCAAAGATGGGAATACGCGATATCAGCATCGGCACCCCGCTGTAGTAGATTGCGCCGCTGAAGGCAGCCGCGGTAATCACGGTTGCAATGGCGCTATAGCGAAGACTCACCAGGAGACCGCTCGGTATCAGCACCACCATACTCAGGCCGAGTAAGCTGACTGCAACCGCGGCATACTCGGTTCCCAGCCCGGCGGTGGCAAATGCAACCGCGATTACCAACAGCAGGTCCACGCTGAGAAAGAGCGCATTACCAAATGTTCGCATGCCGCGTAAGACCAGGATCAGACTGACAACGTTGAACAGCAGTCCCAGCGATGCGCCGATCCCCGCGACCGTGTTGCCGATGACAAAAAAGAACACCGGCGCCAGGATTAACAGCGAGAGCGTCAGAACCAGGATGAAGGCAATGCTGATTCTCTGCTGCCGTCTGTGCATGGTGTTGGCGTGGTTCATCATTCGAGCTCCTTGCTGATTGTCCTTGCTCGAAGTATAGTGCCTCGGCGCGCCGGATGCCAGCCCGCACAATTAATTTGACTTATCTGAATAATCAGAATATACTGACAGCATCTTATTGGAGCCGGCAAAGGAGTTGCAGATGGATCTGTTGGATAGCAGACTACGGGTGGACGCGGTACTGTCTGTTGATGAACGCGGCCAGATGGTGTTGCCGAAGGACATCCGCCGACGCGCCGGGATCGAGCCGGGTAATAAACTGGCGTTGGTGAGCTACGAGAATGAAGGTGCTGTCTGTTGTCTCTGGCTGATGAAGACCGAGCAGTTGCTCGGTTCGGTGCGCCAGAGCCTCGGGCCCTTGATGGATGCGCTGGCCGAGAATCAGAGCGCAGCAGATACAGGAGATAAGCGATGAACGATATACGCGCGAGCGTGCGTCAGCGCTACGGCAGCGTAGCGCAAAAAGGCAGCCGGTGCTGCGGGGGTGAGGGCGCTACATCGGGCAGTTGTTGCGGCGATGCAGAGCAGATTGGAATTGCCAATGGCTATTCGGCATCTGAGCTGTCCGCGGTGCCCGAGGGAGCCAACCTTGGGCTGGGATGCGGCAACCCGACCGCAATCGG
>SKLB01000190.1 GCA_007123465.1 Spirochaetales bacterium | reverse complement strand
GCTGACAATCACTGAGACCGAGTCGCGGCGTTTGCACCGCGGCGGTTGCCAGCTTTGCCTCAGTCCCGTATGATGCGCATGGTCACACTGCATGAATGCTGCTGAACGAATATTGCCCGAAATCATCCAGCAGATGCGCCGGCATATCCGGGAAACCGACGGCAACGAAGTGCTGTTTGTAGCCCGCGTGGACAGTGACGCAATGGTGTGCGAGGTAACCCCTGCTGCTCACGGGCACCGCTCGGCGGTGCCGGCACCCCCGGGCCATACCGAGCGCGGTGATATCGTGATTCACAATCACCCAACCGGTGGGCTCACTCCCAGTGAAGCCGACATCCAGGTCGCAGCCTCGCTTGCCGCCGGCGGTATCGGATCGTTCATTGTAGACAATGAGGTAGAGTCGCTCTACGTGATTGTCGAGCCGGTCAAGCAGCGCGCTTCGAGACAGCTCGATGTCCAGCGGCTGTGTGACACCCTGGCACCCGGCGGTGAGTTGAGCCGGATACACAAGGGTTTTGAGCCGCGTGACTCGCAGCTGCAGATGTTGACTGCGGTGGCCGAGGCCTTCAACCACGGCAGAATTGCGGTACTGGAGGCCGGCACCGGAACCGGGAAGTCCTTTGCGTATCTTGTTCCGGCTATTCAGTGGGCGGGCCAGAACGAGGAGCGCGTTGTGATATCCACGGCAACCATCAACCTGCAGCAGCAACTGGTGGAGAAGGATATCCCGCAGGTGCAGAAAATGCTGGGTAGCCAGGAGCGCGCTGTGCTGGTAAAGGGCCGCGGCAACTACCTCTGTCGCCTGCGATTGAACGAGGCTATCGAGGAAGCCGGGCTGTTCGATGAACGCCTCGAGGATCTGCACGCTTTGCGTGAATGGGCCGAGAGCTCGCCGGGCGGCAGCCGCAGCGAGCTGCCGTTTATGGTCGGCGATACGCTGTGGAGCCGCGTAAATTCGGATGCAGACGCGTGTACCGGCATGCGCTGTCGCGAGCAGCAGAACTGCTTCGTGCTGCGGGCGCGCCGCGAGGCCGCGGCGGCCCGGATTCTGGTGGTCAATCACCACCTGCTGTTCTCGGATCTGGCGCTTCGCGTGCGTGGGGTGGGCTTTGAGCAGGCAGCGGTGTTGCCGCCGTTTCAACGGCTGATATTCGACGAGGCTCACACCATCGAGAACAGCGCTACCTCGTTTTTCTCGCGTTCATTCTCGCGTTTCTCGGTTGCCAAACTGTGCGCTCGACTTTACCGAACAACGCGCCAGCGCAGTCACGGTCTTGCGCTGCAGTTGCAGCGGCTGAGCGCCGATCAGCAGTCGTGGCAGGAGTTGCCGCAACGCGTAGACGCGGTAACAGCGGGCGTCGAGACACTGAACCAGGTGACCGTTTCGCTGCTGGACAGCGGTAAGGGCAGCCTGCGACTGACCGAGGCGTTGCCCGCATCTGTGAGCGGGCCGCTGTTTGCAGAGCTGGCCGAACTGCAGTCGCGCGTGGTGGCACTGGTAGACTATATGGCGCTACGCATCCGGTCTCTGAGCGAAGAAGATCAGGAGCGCCCCGAGGTCTACGAGGCGCGCCAGATCCTCAGGAGACTCGAGGACATCGCGGCACTATGCCGGCAGATGAGAGACTACGCCGACCAGCCCGCGACCGTCTACTGGGTTGAGCGGCGTGCTGTGTCCGGGACCGCGTTTGTTCGCTTGATTGCGTCACCGGTTGAGATCGGACCGGTGATGGTCGAGGCGGTGTACGATCCGTTTGAGACGGTAATCTTCACCAGCGCCACGCTGACGGTGAACGCTCGTTTTGATTTCTGGGCAAAACGTGTCGGGCTTGACGGCGACGACCCCGAGCGCGTCATACTCGAATCCTTTCCTTCGCCGTATCGCTTCGAGCACCAGGTGCTGCTTGCGGTGGCGCAGGATGCTCCGGCGCCGCAGGATTCAGGCTATCCAGGCTACGTCAGTGAGTTTGTCACTGAGCTGCTTACCCTTTCCGAGGGCAGTGCACTGGTATTGTTTACCTCGTACGGCATGCTCGACGCGGTCTTTGCCGTGGTCAAGCCGCGCCTCGAAGAGCACGGCTTGACGGTTCTGCGTCAAGGAGACGACGATCGGGCACGGCTGCTGAATGCGTTCACCGCTGACGCGGCCAGTGTCCTGTTTGCAACCGACAGCTTCTGGGAAGGGATCGACGCACCGGGCCAGACGCTGCGCGTGGTTGTGTTGTGTCGGCTCCCGTTCCGTGTACCCACCGACCCGGTACTGCAGGCCCGCATGGATTTGATCCAGAGCCGCGGCGGCAGCCCATTTGCTGAGCTTTCGCTGCCCGAAGCGGTGATTCGACTGCGCCAGGGGTTCGGCAGACTCATGCGACGCGCCGATGACCGCGGGGTTGTAGCGGTTACCGATTCCCGAATTCTGAGCAAACCCTACGGGGCGGTATTCCTCAATTCACTGCCGCAGACGGCACGCTCATTCAAGACCAGCCGGCCACTGCTGGCCGACGTGGAGAATTTCCTGTTTCCGTGACAAGTAATCCGAGACAAAAAAAAGGACGCGGCGTTACGCCCCGTCCTTCTCTGAAACCCGGCACTTCGAATTGTGTAGCGAATCTACTTCACAATCGCGATGATGTCGTCCATTTTGACAATCAGGTGCTCATCTGCATCGATCTTGATGCTGGTTCCTGCGTACTTGTCGTACATCACCTTGTCGCCGGTCTTGACCTTGATCACGTCTTTGTCGTCTCCGATCGCTACCACAACCCCTGACTGGGTCTTTTCCTGGGCGGTCTCGGGGATGTATAATCCGCTCTTGGTCT
>SKLB01000233.1 GCA_007123465.1 Spirochaetales bacterium | reverse complement strand
TCGCGCATCATCTCGATGCTGACGCTGTTCTTGGCCAGGTATTTGGCGGTCTCACCGCTGCTCTCGCGCATACAGGCCAGCAACAGATGCTCGGTACCGATATACTCGTGGCCCAGGCTGCGTGCCTCTTCGGCGGAATCCTCGAGCACCTTCTTACCGCGTGGTGAGGGAGGAACGTCACCCAGGATAAATCCACCGCGCTTCTTGGGAATCAGGCGCTCGATTTCGAGCTGCATCCTGGCCGGATCGATCATTACCTTTTCGAGCGCTTTGTAGCCCAGTCCTCCGCCCTCCTTCAACAGGGCAAGGATGATGTGCTCCGGCAGCAGCTGGTCGGAATGGAAACGCTTTGCCTCATCCTGGGCCAGTATCGTGAGCACTTTCTGAGCGCGTTGTGTAAGTCCTTTAAACATATCCCCTCCAGGAGTTAGCTGGTTGCAGCCAGCCGCTGTCGCAACAGTTGCGCGCGCCGGTCGTCTTCATCGCCGGCGTGAGTGCCGCAGGCCGACACCGCGTGCATCAGGTGGCAACGCTGGCTCACAAACAGTAACGCCGTCACTTCTTCCATGCTAATCTCTTCGGTCAATTCCAGCGCTACGCCAAGTCTGATCCACGAAAGCAGCGCCATCGCTTCATCAGCAGCAATCGCAGAAGTGTAGCGCAACAATCCGATCGCGCGCTCCACTGACTCAGCAGTATCCTGCCGCCTGCTCTGCAGCAGCTGCAGGCGGGCCTCCCGTTCATAATCTACTAATCCCCGTACCGTTTCTTCAAGCTGAACCGTAATATCTTCTTCACTGGCACCCGGAACCGCCACGGTCTCCATCTGGTAGACGTTGGCCAGCGAGTTTGCCTGCGCCGAATGAAAGCGCGCCAGGCGAATGCCGCGCCCCTCTACTGATTGAAGTGCCGCATTGGGGTCACCAAGCTCCACCAGAGCCGGCAGATGCAGCAGCACCGATGCCTGCAGCAGTGCGCCGCTCTGCATTGGATCGGCAGCCACGTAGCCCCAGTGCAGCGAAACCGCAAACGGCAGGTCGCCATCGATCCGGCCAGCCAGCCGGCTGAGATCGTCGTGGATGCTGCGCAATTCCAGCCCGCTGCGCACCCCAACCAGGGTCAGGTGTTCACGGTCAAATGGGATAATCACGCAGCCTTGATCAGCACGAACAAAAACCTCGTCTATCGATCCGCCGCCGCTGTTGAGTAGCCCCCGTTCCAGCAGAACAGGAAGAATCTCGCGATCATTGTGCGCCAGCTGAAGCCGGCTGAAGGTATCGCTATGGCCCTGCACAACGGCGCGCAGCCGGCCCGCCAGCGCTTCACGGTCGGAATCACTCAGCAGGTCGGTGAACACGTGGCCATCGAAGTTACGACCGAGCCGCATACGCGACGATATGACCACGTCGCCATCGGCGCCGGAGGCTCGAAACCATCCGCGCCCAAGGTCAAGCTTGTGCGCGTTTATCATTTCAGCGCTCTCCCTGCCCATCCAGAATACGGATGCGGTCACGCAGGTGCGCCGCCTCTTCGTAGCGCTCCTGTTCGAGGGCGTGGCTGAGCTGCTGTCGCAACGCTTCGCGGTCAACGTAGAAGGTCTTGTACGGTTCCACCCGCCCCGGTAGCGTGCCGGCGTAGGCGCGTGGATCATCCGCCTGCCCGGCCATCTCGGCGATATCGTGATGAAATACGATGTAGCACTCCGGGCAGCCGAGTTTCCCACTGGCGCGGAACTCGCGATAACTGGTACCGCAGGTCCGGCACTGCTTCTCGACCACACCATCCTCGTCCTGGCCAAACAGCAACTCCTCGAACAGGTCCGCAGGACTCGGCATCCGCGGCGGCAACTCGGTCATGATTCCGGCCACCTGCGCGCAGTCGACGCACATCCAGTGCAGCGTCTGCTCTTGACCAACCGACTGCTCAACGCGAAACGGGGCTTCATTCTTACCACAATAGCTACATCGCACCAGAAAAACTCCTCGCGGCCCTCGAACCGCCACAGAGAGAATATACCACTGATTATCGGCACCAACAATCAATGTTTGCGCATTACGTCGATTGGACGGATTGCCGCCGCACGCCGCGCCGGAATCCAGGCCGCCAGCGAGGACAAGCCGATCGCCAGCGACGCGGCGATGATCAGCTCCGCCAGGCTGATACTCACCGGAAGCTGCTCCAGGTAATACTCCGAATGGAACAGGCTGACCCGTGGCGCCTCCCCCGCGCCAAACGGCGCCAACAGCGCGCCGCCACCCTCTGCGGCGGCGTTCAGCAGCCATTCGATTCCCGCGAGGATCTGGTTGACGTTGACCGACGCCACAAGCCCGATTGCAGTGCCGGTCAGCGCGCCTACAACCCCGGCAAAAAACCCGCACAGCACAAATACCAGTGCGATCATGTTTGGCGTTGCGCCCACGCTCTTGAGAATCGCAATTTCGGGCCGCTTCTCGATAATCAGCATCACCATCGCCGACGAAATATTGACCGCGGCCACGCAGACAATCAACGCCATAATGAAGACCAGCAGGTTCTTGGTTGTCAGAAACGACATGTAGCGCGAGCGTTCAAGATCGTACCACGAGAATAGACGCCACGAAGCGTCGAGCTCGCCATGGATCGAGCGCACCAGCGCTGCGGTGGCCGGGTCCGGCCGCGGTGAGAAGATGGGATTCTGGATACCGTAGGGGTTATCGATCTTGATTCCGATGATCTGGCGTGCAGTGCCGGGGGCAAGGACCTGCAGTCCCCGCTGCAGCGGAATATAGACCCACAAGCGATCGAGATCCTGATAACCGGTAGATACAACCCCGCTGACCGT
>SKLB01000126.1 GCA_007123465.1 Spirochaetales bacterium | reverse complement strand
CCGATGAGGACATCGAGCGACTGCTCAAGATTCCAATCCGCCGCATCTCGCTCTACGACATAAACAAGGCCAGGCAGGAGATGAAAGAGATCCGCCAGCGCCTCGGTGAGATCAAGGCGCACCTGGCCGACATCGAAGGCTACGCGGTCGGTTTCCTTGAAGCGGTCATCGAGGGCCAGACCGAACATCATCCGCGCCGCACCGAGATCACATCGTTTGAGAAGGTTGATGCGCGTGAGGCCGCACAGCGCAATCTGACGTTGCGCTACGACGCGGCTACCGGCTATCTGGGCTACGGCGTACTTTCGGGGAAAACGCTGTTTGACGTTTCGATCTATGACCGGGTTATCGTCATGCGGCGCAGCGGTGCGTATTCGGTGATCAACGTTCCCGAGAAGCTGTTTGTCGACAAGGGAATGCTGGTCTGCGGTCACGCTGACAAGGAGACACTGGCCGGGCGGGTTTTCACGGTGCTGTACAAAAACGCCAAGGGTGTCTATCTCAAGCGCTGCCGCATCGAGGGTTATATCCTCGACAAGGGCTATCGGGTTGTCCCCGAAGGGTCGGAGCCGCTCAAAGTGACCACCAAAGAAGACGTGGACGCGGTACTGAAGTACAAGCCGCTTTCCAAGTACAAAGTACTCGAGGAGCGCTTCCCGGTCGGTGACTACCTGATCAAGAGCGTCAAAGCCGCCGGTGTCCGATTGTCAAACAAGGAGATCAAGAGCGCGATCTTTGAGTCCGGTGCGGCGTCATCCGGCGCTTCAGGAAACAACGGCAGGGGTGCTGCCGCCGCCAAGAAGACTGCTGCCGGCAAACCGGCGCGGGGCACGAAGTCCGCGCAGAAGCCGGCCGGCAAGAAGCCCGGTAAAAGGCCCGGCGGGTCACGGTAGCGTCAAAGGCGTGCTCCGCTTAATCGATCAACTTGCGCTTCAGTCGGGCGATACTCCAGGCGCCTACGGCCACGGTGAGCACGACGATGTAGCCGAGGCTGATCAGGTGAGCCGGGCCGAGGTCTCCGTGGACCAGTCCGCGCATCAGTCGTACCGGGTGGGTCAGCGGCAGGATCTCGGTGATCGGGCGCACAAACGCCGGAAGGTTTTCTACCGGAAAGAAGACCCCGGCAAAGAAAAACATCGGCGAGATGAAACCCGAGAAGAAGAAATTGAACTGATTGATGTTGTCGACAAGTGATGTAACCAGAAAGCCCAGCGCGGCAAACATGACCCCGGTCATGAATCCCAGAAGCGGCGCAAAAAAGACCGAGCGCAGCGGGACTATCCCGAACACGGTAGTGATAATCATAACAGACAGCGTGAATACAAATCCCTTTGTGCCGGCCCACAGCATCTCGCCGATCAGCAGGTCGTGCACGGACATCGGCGCAGCCAGCATGCCGTCGTAGACCTTGTCAAACTCAAGCCGGATGTAGGTTCCAAAACTGCACTCGAAGGCGGCGGTGAACATCGCCGCGGTAACCATCAGGCCGGTAGCCAGGTACTCGATGTACGGCGCACCGTTCATCGTACCGATAAACTGTCCCAGGCCCAGGCCGATACCAACCAGGAAGATCAGCGGCTCAAGGAACGGGGGCAGTGCGTTGCTGATCAGGTTTTTGCTGTAAACGCGCACGTGACGCAGCCATACGCCGTAGATGCGGCGTGCCCTTGCTGGAGGGCGAGTTACCACGCAGTGCGGTGTTGTACCGCCGAGTAGCGCGATCAGCGGTCGGTCCCCGGCGTCCAGGCAGCCTTCAACCCGGTCACCGGGTTGCCGCCGCTGTGCTGCAATAGTATCACTGGAGCTCATTGAGCCTCCTGCCGGTTGATTTCAGAAACAGATCTTCGAGGTTGGTCTGACGCAGATAGTAATCACCCGGTTCGAGCTGCCCGGCGGCTGCCTGGAGCAGCTCCATATTGCTGCTGTAGTAGAGCACGCGCTCATCGGAGGTATCGCTGCGTACTCCGTCGAGCAGCTGGCGCAGCCTGGGGGCCAGCGACGGCCGCGTCAATTCGAGCACGTTCTTCTCGATGTGCCGCTCCAGCAACTGCTGTGGGGCGCCTTCGAGAACCTTGTTGCCCTTATCCATGATCAAGACGGTATCGGCGATCTGGAACGCCTCATCCATGTAGTGGGTGGTCAGCAGGATGGTCACTCCCTCGCGTTTAAGGCTGCGCAGCTTGTCCCAGATCAGCTGGCGCACCTGCGGATCGAGCCCGGTGGTTGGTTCATCGAGTATCAACAGCGCCGGATCGTTCAACAGTGCCCGCGCGATCACCAGCCGCCGTTTCATCCCCCCGGAGAGCTCGCGCACCCGCGCACTGCGTTTCTCGCGTAGCTCCATGAACGCCAGCAGCCACTCGATTCGCTCTGCGGACTGCCTGCGCGGTATGCCATAGAAATCTGCAAAGATGCGCAGATTCTGCTGCACGTTGAGTTCCACGTCGAGGCTGTTTTCCTGCGGCACAACACCAGAGAGCGTCTTGATCCGCAGCTGGTCACGGCGCGGATCAAAGCCGAACACCTGCATTCTGGTTTCCGAGCGTCTGTCGGCCTCAGCCTTGCCGTACAACACCTTCATCATGGTTGTCTTGCCGGCGCCGTTGGGGCCCAGGAAACTGAAACAGCTGGAGCCGGCTACCGTGAAGCAGAGGTCGTGTACCGCGGTCAACGCGCCGTAAGACTTGTAAAGGTGTTCGACTTCGATTGCGGGGACGTTCATTGCCCTACAATATAGATATAACGCCGTTTGAAGCCAACCGCTTTGATGGCAGCTGCTGCGCAATCCGAGGTCATAAGCGGTTGCCTTTCCGGTCTGAGGTCATTAGCTTTGTT
>SKLB01000166.1 GCA_007123465.1 Spirochaetales bacterium | reverse complement strand
GTCGAACGCGCTCTGCACAGCCAGATAGGTTGTTGTTCCGCTGTCGTCCCACAACGGAGCGCCCAGTTGTCTGAGTGGATCCAGAAGCTGTGCGCCGGCCTCCGGAGATCCGGCGTACATCCCCTCGATCATGATAAAGGGAACGTTGTGCATCTCTTCGTGGAAGGCGTCCATTCTGGTTCCCGGCAGACCGGATAACCAGCATCTTTACCACCATGGGTAAGACGTTGCTGTTTATAAGGCTCGACGTTCGTTCGCTCCTGTCCGACGAGATCGTCGTCAGGGAAATGCGAATATCAAGCCCCGTTGTGTATCTGGAACAAAAACTGCCGGACAATACCAGGTGGTGGCGATGGAAGAGGGCAGGTGGAGGATACTGAGCCTGCGCGTTGCGCTTGTTGAGATCTGCGAATGGTAAATGATGGTTCCTCGCCGGGCAGATCCGTTGTCACGCAGGTACCAAAAAAAACGTTTGACCTGCAGCTAATATCGTGTTTTCCTGAATATATCCATACTATTTCTGTGGACACAGGGGGCAAGCTATGCAAGTTGGTTCAGTCAAGGAGATTAAGAAGCACGAGTACCGTGTGGGGCTCACGCCGGCGTGCGTCAAGGCCTATACTGCTGCGGGACATACGGTGCGGGTGCAGAAGGATTGCGGTCTTGGTGCCGGCTACGAGAATGATGAGTATCGCGCGGTTGGTGCCACTATCTGTGACACAGCCGCGGAGGTCTTCGAGGCCAGCGATATGATCGTCAAGGTCAAGGAGCCTCAGAAAGCCGAGTACGAGTTGATGCGCGAAGGGCAGATCATCTATACCTATCTCCATCTGGCAGCCGATGAGGCGCTCACCAGAGAGATGGTCAAGCGCGGCGTGACCGGCGTGGCGTACGAGACCGTCGAGCCCGATAATCACACGCTGCCTCTGCTGCGCCCTATGAGCGAGATTGCCGGACGGCTGAGCATCCAGGAGGGCGCGCGTTTCCTCGAGCGGCCGCAGGGTGGACGCGGTGTGCTGCTGGGCGGTGTTCCCAGCGTGGAAAAAGGTCGCGTGACGATTCTTGGCGGCGGAGTTGTCGGTACCAACGCGGCCAAGATGGCGGTGGGTTTAGGGGCGCAGGTAAGCGTTCTGGACGTAAATATCGACCGGCTAGGCTATCTGGATGACATTTTCAGCGGGCGGATCAATACGCTCTATTCCAACCGTGCCAACATCGAGCGTGCGCTGGAGGAGAGTGATCTGATTGTAGGTGCGGTGCTGATTCACGGCGCCAAGGCTCCGCACCTGATCACCAAAGAGGACCTCAAGATGATGAAGAAGGGATCGGTGATTGTGGATGTTGCAGTTGACCAGGGCGGCTGCATCGAAACCACCAGGGCAACCACGCACGATGATCCGGTCTTTGTTATCAATGACGTAGTCCACTACTGCGTTGCCAACATGCCCGGAGCGGTCTCGCGCACCTCAACCCAGGCGTTGACCACGGTCACGCTGCCGTACGGGCTTAAGCTGGCTAATCTCGGATTCGAAGAGGCGGTGCGTAGCAACAGCGCGCTGGCGCGCGGCGTTAACACCTACTCCGGCAAGCTGACCTATCAAGCGGTAGCCGAAGCGTTTGGGCTCGAGTACGCAGAGCTTTCAGCGCTGCTCGGGTAAGCCTGTCCCGCAGAGCCGGCGCCGTGCGGTCAGCGTGGGTGCCGGTTTCTCTGCTTGAACAAGACCTTTGAACCAGCTATAGTCGGTGCCATAACTATGGATACCAGACCCGCTGAAGACAGCCCGGCCCGCGAATCGGGCTCAATCGATTTCATTCGTTCTATTATTGATAGTGACAACCAGAACGGCACCTACCAGGGCCGGGTTCACACCCGTTTTCCGCCGGAACCTAACGGTTATCTGCATATTGGCCACGCCAAGTCGATTGTACTGAACTTCGGCATAGCCGAAGAGTACGGCGGCAAGTGCAACCTGCGCTTCGATGACACCAATCCGGAGAAAGAGGAACTGGAATACATCGAGTCGATTCAGCAGGATGTGCGCTGGCTTGGGTTTGACTGGGAGGACCGTCTCTACTACGCCTCGGATTATTTTGAACAGCTGTACCAGTTTGCCGAGCGCCTGACCGCCAAGGGCCTGGCATACGTTGACGAGCTTTCCGCAGACCAGATCCGTGAGACCCGCGGTACCCCCACGCAGGCGGGAACCGATAGTCCGTATCGCGAGCGTCCAATCGAGGAGAACCTTGACCTGTTGCGGCGCATGCGTGACGGCGAGTTTGCCGACGGCAGCCGGGTGCTGCGCGCCAGAATCGATATGGCGGCGGCCAACATCAATCTGCGCGATCCGATTATGTATCGAATCCGTCGCGTGTACCATCCCAACACCGGAGACAGCTGGTGCATCTACCCGACCTACGACTGGGCCCACGGTCAGTCGGACTGGATCGAAGGCATTACCCATTCAATCTGCACGCTGGAGTTTGAGAACCACCGCCCGCTGTACGACTGGTTTCTGGACGCACTGGAAGCCACGCCGCCCAAACGGCCGCGACAGATCGAGTTTGCGCGTTTGAATCTGGGCTACACCGTGATGAGTAAACGCCGACTGCTGGAACTGGTGCGCGAGGGCCGCGTCTCCGGCTGGGATGACCCGCGGATGCCGACGATCTGCGGTATGCGCCGGCGCGGCTACACCCCCGAGGCTATTCGCAGTTTCTGCCGTGCGGTAGGCGTTTCAAAGACCAACAGCCAGATTGACCTGGCGATGCTCGAGTTTCACCTGCGCGAAGACCTCAACAGGCGCGCACCGCGCGTGATGGCGGTGCTCGATCCGCTGAAAGTGGTG
>SKLB01000146.1 GCA_007123465.1 Spirochaetales bacterium | reverse complement strand
CCCAGCAGGTGCTCACGGCTCGGTGGCTGCAGGCGGTTGCCCAGTTCGGTATGCAGGGGGTCGTGCGTCGAGAAGAGCGGGGCAAACAGCGATGCAAACACAAACCCGCCGATTATGATCAGTCCCACCACCGCCGCACGATTACGCAGCAGATGGCGAAAGACCTCGTGCAGTTCGCTGGTTTTTTTACGCGGGGTGAGCGCTGTCTCTGCTGCCGCGTCCGTTGCGGGCGGCTGCAAAGTTGCCGCTACGCTGTCTCTATCGTCAGCCTGCATCGCTCATTCTCCACTTCCGGCCTGGTAGTGAATGCGCGGATCGAGAAACGCGTACACGATATCCACCACCAGGTTGATCAGTACAAACAGTAACGCCAGCAGCATGACCGTTCCCTGAACAACCGGGTAGTCGCGGCGCAGGATGGCATCGACCAGAAGCCGGCCAACGCCGGGCCAGGCAAAGACTGTTTCGGTGAGTACCGCGCCACCGAGCAGAATGCCGAACTGCAGTCCGAGAACCGTCACCACCGGAATCAGTGCGTTCTTGAGCGCGTGTTTGTAGACCACCAGCCGTTCATTCAGGCCCTTGGCGCGCGCGGTTGTGATGAAATCCTGTCTGAGCACGTCGAGCATGCTCGAACGCGTAATGCGGGCCATCAGAGCCGCGCTGGCAGTCCCAAGGGTTATGCTGGGCAGAATCAGGTGGCGGATAGTGCCTATCCCGGTAGCCGGCAGCAGGCGCAGCTGCACGGCAAAGAGCAGCTGCAGCATCAGCGCCATCCAGAAGACCGGCGCCGCCACTCCCACCAGCGCCACCAGCATGCTGGCGTTGTCGAACAGCGAGTTGCGTCTTGTTGCCGAGACAATGCCGGCGCTGACCCCCAGTATGGTTGCAATGACCAGGGCGATTGTTGCCAGCAGTAGCGTACGCGGAAAGCGTTCACCGAGCTCTGTGGTTACCGGGCGCCCGCTGAAGATCGAGTTACCGAGTTCCCCGCGCATGAAGTCCGCCATGAAGCGCCCGTACTGAATATAGAGCGGTTGGTCCAGGGCGTAGCGTACCCGCACCTGCTGGATGAACTGCGGGGTTGCGTTGACGCCGGCAATTGCCCGTGCCGGATCTCCGGGTATCATTCGGATGATCGAGAAGACAATGATCGATACTCCGAGAACCACGGGGACAGTGAGCAACAGCCGGCGTACGATGTACTGGTACACGGAATAATTCTCCCGCAAACAAGGATGCCGTGTGACTCGCTCTCGAGAGCCACACGGCATCCCGGCCCCGAGGTGGGGCCAGGATCAACCGATCAGCGAAAGGATGCGTCCCAGGCGCTGAGGTTCTCAAGCGGATGGTGGATCAGCCCTTCAACGTTTGTGCGCACCGCGTTGATCTGCGCTGCGTTGTAGAGGAAGATCCAGGGGGCGTCTTCCCAGATCAGCTGAACTGCTTCATGGTACATCGGAGCCCGCTGATTGGGGTTGGTCTCAACCCGGGCCTGGTCCAGCAGCTCATCGACGCGTTCGTTGGAGTAGAAGCCGCGGTTGTTACCGTTGGGATTCCACTGACGGGTGTGCAGCAATGCGTACAGTCCGTAGTCCGCATCCAGGGTTACCGTGCCCCAGCCGAGCATGAACATGTCGTACTCGGCCTGTTCCGGCGGCTGCGCGGTGAACTGCAGGTAGCTTGACCATTCGCGGGTCTCCAGGCTGGCATCCACGCCTACGTCGGCCAGCATCGACTGCACCGCCTGGGCAACAGTGGCGTCCAGCGGGTAGCGTCCGGTGGGGTGGTGCAGCGTCATGCTGAATCCGTCCGGGTAGCCGGCCTCTGCCAGAAGCTCGCGCGCGCGAGTGGGATTGTATTCGTAGGGGCCAACCGAAGTGTGGCCAAATACCGCGTCGGGAATCGGTGCATCGGCTACGAAGCCACTTCCTTCGAAGATCGAATCAACGATAGCCTGCTTGTCAACCGCGTAGTTCAGCGCCCGGCGCACGCGCACGTCGGTGAATGGCTCGCGGATATTATTGAAACTGACGTAGATGGTTCGAACACTGGTCTGGAATACCACGTCGATATTGGGATCGGCCTCCAGTCGTGCCACATCCTGCGGCGGTACCGCCATGATGGCATCGGCTTCACCGGTTTCCAGAGCTACAATACGCGCTGATTCCTCGGGGATGAAGTTGAAGACCAGGTTGGGAATCTGCGGCGTGGAACCCCAGTAGTCCTCGTTGACGCTGAGGCGGATGCTGTCGCCGCGGTTCCAGCGTTCCATAACGTAGGGTCCGGTACCAATCGGGTTTTCGAACGTGCCCTCGGGCGGCAGGTCTTGAATCTGGTTAGGGCTCACAATACCGATAAAACTGTGCGAAAGATGCGACAGGATCGGCGCAAACGGCTGTGCCAGACGCAGTTGAAGCGTATACTCCCCGGTTGCCTGGATGTCCTGTACGCTTCCGAGCAGAAATGCGTAGGCGGCACCGACATCGGGATCAACAAAACGTGCCAGGTTCTGGCGTACCGCTTCGGCGTTCAGCGGCGCCCCGTCGTGGAAGGTCACACCCTGCCGGATCTGGAAGGTCCAGACCGTACTGTCGGCATTGGCCTCCCAGCTGGTCGCAAGCATCGGCGTCAATGTGCCGTCTTCTTCCATGTAGATCAGGCGTTCGACAACGTGTTCACCAACGGTTGCCGCCGGAGCGGAGGTCATCTTAACCGGATCGAGCGACTCCGGTTCGGCTCCGATCGCGATTCTCAGCGTGTCGCGGTCAACCGCTGTTTCGGCGCGCCCGCCAGCAACCAGCGGCGAGGCTGCCAGAGCCAGCATCAGAACCGCGAGTCCCAAAGTGACT
>SKLB01000179.1 GCA_007123465.1 Spirochaetales bacterium | reverse complement strand
CCGCACGATGAAGCCCATAGCATAAGGTAGCGTTATCAATGCTGTCAAGAAACGTCAGGACGAAAAAAGGCCGCCCTCTGCGGGCGGCCTCTGGTTCAAACCGGAATTCGATTAAGGAATCCAGTCTTCCACGATGTCGCGGTTCTCCGCTACCCATCGCTGAGCTGTTTCTTGCGGGTCGGCACCGGGTTCCTCGTTCCACATCAGGATTTCACCGAGCTGCTCCGGGGTCCAGTAGAAGTTGTCGAGGAACTGGTACACTTCCGGCATATCCTCCGCCAGTCCCTGGCGGGCCACTGCCGCTACGTACTCTTCCTCGCCGAATACCAGCTCGGGGTCTTCGAGATACTTCAGTTCGTAGGCCGCTTCCTTCCAGTGCGGAGTCCAGCCGGTTACCACAATCCACTCTTCATTGTCGATGGCCGCACCAAGTGCCGCGGTCATGGCAGCGTCGCTGCCTTCAACCAGCGTCATGTTGTCCAGATTGTAGACGTCAAGCGCCTCCTCGGTAGCCGCCATAAGGCCGGCACCGGGATCGATACCGATGATCTCGCCACCAAAGCGGTCGGCGTGTTCGTTGAGCTCGGCCACGGTGTCAATCTCCACGTAGGTCGGAACCATCAGACCGATGCGCGCGCCTTCGAGAATCGGGCTCAGCACGTCGATGTCGTCTTCCGTCTGTTCCAGGTACTCGCCGTGGGTCGCGGGCAGCCATGCCGACAGCATGCCGTCGCCGTCACCGCTGGCCATACCCTGCCACATCGCCGCTCCGCTTACCGCGATGGAATCTACGTCGTAGCCCATCTCTTCGAGGACTTCCTGCGCAACGTAGGTTGCCGCAATCTCGCCGGCCCACTCAACGTAGAGCAGGGTGACCTCTTCTACAACTACCTCTTCCGGTGCCGGGTCGCGCGTAACGACTACAGCGATAATAACGATCACTACAATGACCGCGATAATCCCAACAAGTTTCTTGTTCATAACTTCCTCCTTACGAACGTGTCGTAAATGTTGTTCTATACCTCAGAGTCCGGGCTGCGATGCAGCCTCGGCCTCGTTATTCCTTGGCTTTGCCTTCACCTTTCTTCACCGTGATATTCTGCGTAATGCGGTCCAGAATCATCGCGATGATTACAATCGCCAGGCCGGCTTCAACGCCCTGGCCGGCGCGCAGGCGCTGGATCGCGCGCCAAACTTCGCCACCGAGCCCGCCGGCACCGATCATGGCCGCGATAACAACCATCGACAGCGAAAGCATGATGGTCTGGTTGATACCCGCCATGATGGTCGGCAGCGCCAGCGGCAGCTGCACTTTGACCAGCTTTTGCATGGTTGTAGTACCGAACGCATCCGACGCCTCGATCATCTCGTGGTCGATCTGACGGATTCCCAGTGACGTCAGGCGGATCGACGGCGGAATCGAGAAAATGACGGTAGCAAACGCCGCGGCTACCGGCCCCAGACCAAAGAATGGAATAGCCGGTATCAGGTAGACAAACGCGGGCATAGTCTGCATCAGGTCCAGCACCGGCGTGACGGCACGATTGAACGGCAGCGAAAGGCCGGAGAGGATCCCCAGCGGCAGCCCGATCAGAATCGAAATGAACGTTGCAACCAGTACCAGAGCGATGGTAGACAGCGTAGGCCCCCACAGGCCCAGGTTCCAGATGAACAGCAGGCCCGCCACCGAAAAAATGGCAACCTTGCGGCTGGCAATCCACCACGCAATAGCTCCGATGATCAGCATCAGCACAACCGGCGGCAGGGCACCGAGTCCGTTGACGATGCCGTCGATACCCAGGCGTACAAAGCCGGCAAAAGCGCGCGTCAGAGGTGCGATTGCTGATGTCAGCCAATCGAGCAATCCGTCGACCCAGGCGGCCAACGGCATTTTTGGTATCTCAAACATTGGCTTCTTCTCCTCGTTCGGACAGTGCCGCGATCACCGATCCGCGCACGATCACTCCTTTGAGGATTCCGGCCTCGTCAACAACGGCCACCGGATTACCGGATACCATTGCAAAAATGGACCGTACCGGCTGATCCAGGGGTACCGTGGCGCACTCATCAGCGGAGGTGATGTGATCGATCCACTTGTCGCCGTGCCTGGCGGCATCGGCTGCACGCTCGGCGGTCAGATGCCCCACCAGTTCCCAATTGCTCGCGCGCACTACGAAAATGCCCGACATGCCGGCTTCTTTCATCTTGTGCAGCGCGGTGCGCGGCCCGTCTTTTACAAAGGCCACCGGACTGGGCTTCTTCATGACATCAGAAGCCACCAGCACCTTGGTGATATCAACGTTCTCAACAAACTTGGAAACGTAGTCGTCAGCGGGCCTGGTAAGAATCTCTTCCGGCGTGCCAACCTGAACGATGGCACCGTCCTTCATCAACACGATGCGGTCGCCCATTTTGAGCGCCTCATCGAGGTCGTGGGTGATGAACAGGATCGTCTTCTGCACCCGCTCTTCCAGCGCGATCAGCTCATCCTGCATGTCGGTTCTGATCAGCGGGTCAAGAGCGCTGAACGCCTCGTCCATCAGCAGCACATCGGGATCCACCGCCAGTGCGCGCGCCAGCCCAACGCGCTGCTTCATGCCACCGGACAGGTTGGCGGGGTAATACTCACCCCAGCCCTTGAGCCCTACCTGCTGCAGCGCTTCCTCGCACTTTGGACGACGCTCTTCAGGATCAACGCCCTGTATTTCCAGGCCAAACTCAACGTTCTCCAGCACCGTCTTGTGCGGAAAGAGCGCAAAACTCTGGAAAACCATGCCGAACTTCTTGCGCCGTAGCTTGCGCAGCCCGTCCTGGTCCAGTGTTGTGACGTCGATATCATCTACTATGACTCTTCCCGCGGTAGGCTCCATCAGGCGATTCACGCAGCGGATCAGGGTTGACTTGCCGCTGCCGGAGAGTCCCATGACAACTACGGTCTCACCTTCGTATACGTCAAAACTGGCGTCGGCAACACCAACCGCCAGCTTACTCTTCTTGAGTATCTCATCTTTGGTCTTGCCGTTCTTCAGCATCTCTACGGCGCGCTGCGGATTTCTGCCGAACACCTTATAGAGATTCTCAATCCGTATCTTGACCTTTCTTTCCTGCGTCTGGTCCATGCTGCTCCCGCTCTACGACAAAACGTACACCAGGGGAATACCCCCTGCCGGCTCCGCCACATTGACAATTCAATCCATTTCCTTGTTAGGCTACCTTTGCTGGAGGGAATAGTCAACACTTTTCCATAGAATTATATCGAATATTCACGTATCTGTCCATCCATTGGCTGCGACAACCCCGGTGACATAAGCTCTGATATGACACAAAACTATATCAAAGCGACACTTACGTGTGCAAGCTGCCCGTTCAGCCACCGATTATCGGTACTGTTCAACGCCCTGTCGCCATCAATATGCACATATCGCTTCCATTATTCAATAGAACACGTTATATTAGGATAGAATGCAGTTCTAGTGTCAACAAAGGTTGCAGCCACTATGGAAACACAGGCAAGTCGTAGCGACGAGGTTCTGGCGACACTGCGTCAGATCATTCGCGCCCTCGACCTTCATTCAAAACAGCTCTCCAAGACCGTTGGGCTGACCGGCCCTCAGCTGGTGGTCCTGCGCGAGATTGGCGCCACTGCCGATCTCTCGGTAGGCGAAATCGCCCGGCGTGTCAGCCTCAGTCAGGCAACCGTGACCAGCATCATAGACCGGCTCGAGAGCAAGCAGTTCGCGCAACGGCTGCGCAGCCGCGAAGATAAGCGGCGCGTGACGCTGCACGTCACAGCCCCGGGGCGCCAGATCCTCGACGCAAACCCGAGTTTCTTCCAGGAAGAGTTTGTACGCCGGTTTGAGAGTCTTGCCGACTGGGAAAAGAACCAGATACTATCATCGATTCAGCGCCTGTCTGCGATGCTGAACGCACCGGCACTTTCTGGTAGCGACGACAGCATCGGTGACCAGGAGCCGCAGCTCTGACGGTAGCAACCGGACTGCACTCCGTGCTATACAAAGACCCTGACGAGACGAGTTGCATGGAGTACAACCAATGGAGATGGTCTGCCTGGATCTCGAGGGAGTACTGGTTCCCGAAATCTGGATCACCTTTGCCGACAAAGTCGGCATAGCTGAGCTGCGTCTGACAACGCGAGACATCCCTGACTACGACGAGCTGATGCAGCACCGTCTGGCAATCCTGCGCCGGTATCGCATCAGCCTTTCGGACATCCACCAGGTCATCCGGCAGATCGATCCTATGCCGGGGGCAGTTGACTTCCTCGACGAGCTACGCAGCGAGACCCAGGCGGTAATCCTGTCGGACACCTTTGTCCAGTTTGCCGGCCCCCTGATGGAAAAACTGAATCGCCCGACGCTGTTCTGCAATGAGCTGCTGGTCAACGGCAACGGTCAGATCGACGGCTACCGGCTGCGGCAGCCCGACGGCAAACGGCACGCTGTGCTGGCATTTCGCAGCCTCAACATGCGCGTGACTGCCATCGGCGATTCGTACAATGACCTCTCGATGATTCGCACCGCAGACGCCGGCGCACTGTTTCGCCCGCCGGCCCGCATTACCGACGAGCACCAGGATCTACCGGTCTTCCACGAATACAATGATCTGCTGAGATTCCTGCTGGTGCCGCTGGCGTCGCAACATAGCTGACACATCAAGCTGGCGATGAGGTTCACATGGTACAGGACAGCCGGGCGCAGATACTGCTGGTGGAAGACAATCGCATTAACCAGATGGTAGCGCTGCAGATACTGCAACGCGCCGGCTACAGCGCCGATAGCGCCGGTAACGTCCAGGAGGCCATCGAGCGACTCAAGCGGCACCGCTACGCACTGGTGCTGATGGACGTCCAGATGCCCGGGATGGACGGGATTTCGGCAACGCGCGTAGTGCGAGACCCGGACTCCGGCGTGCTCGATCACACCGTACCGATTATCGCCATGACAGCCTACGATACGGCCGAAGACCGGCGTGCGTGCGGGGAAGCCGGAATGAACGCCTTCCTCACCAAGCCACTGGAGGTTGACAGCTTTCTGCAACTGGTGCAGCGCTACCTGAACCAGACGTGAAACAGCGCCGCGGAACTCTGTTGCGTCGGGCGCCGGCTCAGCTGAACAGCTCCGAGAGAATCTGGCGCGTAATCGCGTAGAGCGGGGGAACCCCCTCTGCGGACGCCATCGGCGCCGATAGCGTGGCCGCCGAGTCCAACGGCAGATCCGAGACGTAGTAATAGAAGCGCATAACCGCGTGCGGCGAGACAACCCCCAGTTGCGACGACTCGATAACCTGCCGGTAGAAATGGAAGCCCTCCATCTCCAGTCCCACGCAGCCCCAGATCCGCCGGTAGAAGTGTAGCATGGTGCGGTTCTGCAGCAGGGTGCCGTTTACCGTGAGCAGTGGTCCGCGGTGCACCTGGTTGGCCTGCAAGCGCGACTGCAGTTGCGCTATCACCGCCGGATCACGCTCGGGCAGCGGTTCGAACTGATCTCCGGACTGCGCGATAAACGCGGTCGGCACCAGGATATCACCGCGTTTGCCGACCAGCGAACCGGCCTTGCCGAGAAAACTGATACTGCGAACACGTGTGCCGAAAAGCATCAGCAGGTTGCGGATGATATGCTGGGTCTGCTCGCCAAAGGTGTAGTCGATGTTAACGATCACCGCCCGGTATGCGGCGCTGCCGCAATCGACGCCACGATCGATACGATCGAGATTGATTCTGGCCGTGTCGGCAATCTGCACCTGAATCCCGGTGGATGCCGTTTCTTTCAGGCGAACAACGCCGTTCTGAGCGGCGAGTTCCTGCGCTTCTGCCGCGCGATCGGGGAACGCCAGAAAATAATCTCGAGCCAGAGCGTAAGTCAGGTCATCGCGATTGCTCCACTGTTCCTCCAGGACCGGATGGCCAACGCTGTCGGCCCATTGGAGAATGGCCGTACCGTTTTCCGAGTACCACGGGTTGAGACAGTTGGTAACCGAGTGGGTGTTGCTGCTGATGATGTGTACCGGAATATCTTCAGCCAGGCCGGAAGGATGAATTCCAAGCAGCTCTTTGGCTGCCGATCCCACCTGCTCGGTCCACAGCTCGCTGCGGCGGCTGTTGTAGCTGTTCTGGCGCCGCCTGACCCGTATGGAAAACATCTCGCGATGGCGCACAATATCCCACAGGCGCGCCAACGGGGCCTCGGGCCAGATTCTGCCGAAACGAGTGAGCTCTTCGGCAGAGAACGGGAACTCGGGGTCGACAGCGTCGAGTTCGGTGCGCGCTGCCTCCCGCGCCCGCTGTTCCGCATTCGCCGCACTGAACAGCGCGTGCACCGCGGCAGGCTGCTGAACGCGCATGCGAATCTTGCGCGCCTCAACCGCGTAGAGGCACAGGCAGCTGACAAGATCGACCAGATCCGAGATACCGTCGCGCAGCAGCACAACATTCTTTCCCGGGAGCACTTCCCAGATATCACGCCGCCTGGCGGCGGTAGACACATAGGGGAAATAGGCGTGTGGTGCAACGAAGCCCGCCGGCAGTTGATCGGTCAGCAGAAAGGCAAACACCCGTGTGACGTTGGAGGGCAGCCGCCGGATAGCGTATTCCAGCCCGGCGAAGTCTATCGCCTCGCTGGACACCAGCGGATGCAGCGCCGGCTGCAACGCCTGGTAGAGCCGTGTCATGGGAACCATCGGCACGTAGCCGCGATTTGCCGAGCGAACCAGCTCAACGGTGAAATGATCGAAGGCTGCGAAGATACCCTGGCGATCTCTAAGAATATTGCCGAGCGCCTGTGCGAACGCGCGCGAAACTTCTACCAAACGCAACAGCCGATGACCGGAGAGCGCGTAGCAGACAGTATCCTGCAGCGCACGAACCGCGAAGACGCGCGGCTCTTCGAACAGCGGCTCCCATTCCCCGAAGTAGTGACACGCCTCTACGGTCAGCTGCCGTGCAGCAGCGCCGCGACGCGGATCAACAACCTCAACGGACCCCTGAAAGATCAGATAAACCCGCTGATCGCGGTCATCGCCCTGTTCGATGATGGTGTCGCCGGCCGCGTATTCAACGCGTTCGAGCTCCGGAATCAGCGCGATCTTCTCGCGCTGCTGCAGAAAACGAAACGGAGTGACAATCTCGAGAAACTCGAGCAGCTGATTCTGGCTGGGAGGCTCACTGCTGCCGCTGCTGCTGTTGTGTTTCATCGCGCGCATCATAACACCACCGGCGGTGCGATGGCTATTGCCCGCATGCCGGGACGCCGGCTCAGCGGTCCGTCAGGTACTGGGCAACCATGGACAGAAGCTTATCGCAGGCAACCGCGTACGAGTTGTGGAACGTGTAGTTTATCAGATTCTCTTCGATCAACGATCCGTCTTCCAGACCGAACAGCGCTACCGGATTGCGCACCGCCGCCCGGATTGCCTGCATCGGAATGCCACGGGCCAGCAGATAGCTGCAGAACGAGACCTGTTCGAGCGGCACCTGCGCGGCGCCACGGGCGTAGAGATAGCCCATTCCATCGAGAATCTGCTCAAAAGGGCTCTTGGAGTAGTGGAACGCGCGGCCGGTATGATAGTGCGGCCGCGTCAAACCCTCGGCGATCAGCCCCTGACGCATCCGCTCCACCAGATCGGCAAAGCGCCCGTAGCCGGTACGCGTGCGAAAGATCATCACCGCAATGTCGGTACCGCGATTATTCTTGTGCAGCAGGGCCGGCAGATCGTAGTTAATCACGTAGTAGCCGCGAATCTTCTTGATGGTCTGCCCGCTGGTGAAAAGCATGTCGCTGATATCGACCCAGGTGTTGAACAGCTCTTCGGGTCCGATCTGCAGCAGCCGCAGCGCTTCAAAAGAGCCTACAATCGAAGCCTGGTCAAACCGCTCACCGAACTGCGCCTCGAAATCACGGCGCATGCCCGGAGTACAGGCGGCTTTGCCCAGAACGGCAAAGTGCAGCTTGGCGGCGTAGTGGCGTTCTATGATGTGGTGCGCCAACATGAACTCGCCGGGGATGTTGGCCAGGTAAACCAGACGTATGTCTACACGGTACTCGGGGCAGCGCTCGACCACCTTCAGGATTGTGCTCTCGCCCAGCACACCATTGGTCTCCGGACGCATGTAGACAAATATGTCCTCGATCTCGGGGTCGGACTCGGGCCCGCAATACGGGACCAGAATCGCTGGAAGCTTCTCCTGCTCTACGCCCATGGCCTCACAGAAACACTATAGCTCCATTACGCTGTCGAGATCAATCTCGCACGCCGCGCACGGCATTTGAATCCCGGCTTTCTCCAGCACCTCGGGATGGATCTCACCGAAGCGGCCAACCGCTGTTGAGCGTATCACTATCTCGGCAACTCGCCCGCCAATGAAGCGGGAGTCGGAAACCTCGCGCAGCGTGTACTGCTTGCCCAGGTAATAGAACAGCACCGACACGTGCGAGCTTATCAGCGAAAACCCGGCGTCGATATCGGCGCACAGCATGCCGACGCCGTTTCGCGTCAGTGACCCGTAGTTGTCCTCGGGATCGCGCTGTACGATCTTGCCGACTTCGTAGATGTAGTGCGGATAAACCGCGTTTGCCGAGACGCTCTCGGCGGTCAGCAACTGCGGCAGGATCGAGCGCCGCACGAACTCGAAGTTCTCCGACATCGGGTTCTCGATCTGCACGTGTTCGAGAATGACCTGCGGCCATTCCTGCTCAGGGTACATGCGCTCAACGAAATCGCGTTGAGACCCGAGGTAGTTGAAGATCATCTCCTGGTAGCCCAGACCAACCAGCTGATTCTTGACCCGGCGCGCGTACAATTCGCTCGGCAGCAGCCGGCCAACGGTAAAATCCGACGGCACTTGCGGCTCAAAGCTCTCCATACCCAGTCCGATCATAGCGTCCTCGACGATGTCAACGGCGTGCAGGAAATCATTACGGTACGCTGGTGGTCTGACCGTTACTATGCCGTCGGCGTGATCGGCACTGATACCCATCCGGCGCAAGCCTTCGATCAGCTCCTCTGCCCCGATGGAACGGCCGAGCAGCCGCTCGACGTAATCCACCGTGGTCGAGCTGCTTTGCTGGAAATAGAACGGGGTTGCGGGTGCGCGCCCTACCGGAGTATCGTAGGGGTACTCGATAGTGACCGGGAGAATAGTATAGCCGGCATCGGCCAGATCGCAGGCAACAATCGAGCAGGCGGTCAGCAGCGACGGCATGTCGGTGCCGGTCATCTCGACAAAAAGCCTGGCGTCTCCCTCTTCCACCGCGCCGATGCGGTCGCTGTTGATGATTGGCGGGAAACTCAGGACGTCGCCGTTATCATCGGTGAGCAGCGGAAACCTGTCAAAGTGTGCCACGATAGAGCCGAACTCCTGCCCCTTCTGGTGTTCGCTGAGCATGCGCCGCATCGACATCCTGCTGCCGGCGCCCAACGGCACAAACTCGGTTGCATCGGGATCGACTGCGCGGTAGCGCACCGGGTAGGTTATCAGATCGCTGCGGTAGACGCCCATGGCGATTGACGCGCGTTTGCGTCCGTAGTTCCAGCACAGCTTCTCCTGCGTCTGGATCAGGTCGTTCAGCAGCGGCTCGTCGATCGGCGCACCCTCAACGGCAAACGCTGCGATGAACGGCCGGATATCTGCCAGCCCGGCGTCAACCACAACGCGTCGTTCCGCGGTATCAGCGTTTTGCTGCGGCTGCGAAAAGAAATCGTAGGACGCAACGGCGGCCTCGCGATGGACGCGCAGCTGCCGCGCCAGTCCTGCGGTGGACCAGAGGTCGGGACGGTTGGTGTCGTTGAGCTCAATCTTGACGATGCCTTCGGCATTGGCGGGCTCATCGAGCTCCGCCTTTGCCACCGTCAACAGCGGTTCAAGCTCGCTGTCCTGCATCGTTGTGCCGAGATACTTGAAGAACGCTTCCTGTGACAGCTCTATCTTGGGCATCGCTTATTTCCCCCGTCGCAGACGCACGTTTTCGATATTGGTTGAGAACAGCTCGCGCAGATCGTCGAGTCCGAGGTTCATCAGAGCCATGCGGTCGATTCCCAGGCCCCACGCCAGCACGGGAACTTTGATGCCCAGCGGCTCGGTAACTTCCGGCCGGAAAATGCCCGAGCCGCCCAGTTCAAACCAGCCGAGCACCGGGTGCTTGATGTGCACCTCTACCGATGGTTCGGTGAACGGGAAGTAGCCCGGTACGTATTTGACTTCGGTGGCACCGGCGAGCTCCTCGGCAAACATCTGCAGGAAGCCCAGCAGGGTCCGCAGATTGACCGACTCACCGAGCACGATTCCCTCGGTCTGATAGAAATCCGAGAGATGGGTAGCGTCAACCTGATCGTAGCGAAAACAGCGCAGCGTGCCAAAGTACTTGCCGGGAATAGCGGCCTGCGGCAGCGTTTTGGCGGACATCACCGTTCCCTGGCTGCGCAGAATCAGGCGCCGCGTGAAATCGCGATCGAAGCGATATCCCCAACCCGCGCTGCCGGTCTCCCAGCCGTTCTCGTGCGCTGCAGCAACCTGACTCAGGTACGGCTCCTGAATAGCCTTTGCGTGTGTCGGGTCCTTGACGTAGTAGACATCGTGTATATCGCGTGCCGAGTGGAACTGCGGCATAAACAGCGCATCGGAGTTCCAGAACTCGGTCTCCACGACCGGGCCGTCAAACTCCTGGAACCCGAGCGAGACGAGCTTGTCCTTGACCCGGTCAAGATACTCGCAGTAGGGATTGCGATGGCCGGGCACCATGCGCGTGGGCGGCACCTGGATATTGTAGGCGCGGAAACTCGCGCCGCGCCAGCTGCCGTCTT
>SKLB01000267.1 GCA_007123465.1 Spirochaetales bacterium | reverse complement strand
TCGGCACGCTGCAGCACAGCCGCCTCAGCAACGCAAAACCTGCCTTCTCACTTTCCAGCATCGGCAGCCGCAGGCATAGAATTAAGCCTGCCGGATGAGTTTGCCGGTCCGTGGACATAGCGTGCAGCAACCTCCAGCATAGCGGTCCAATCTGCGGTCAGCACCGCCTGCAGGGCGTCTGACCAGGAATGCTCGATCCAGCCGGCCACACGTGCGTCTATCTGCTGCGGCGGCAGCCACTCGCTGATGATTGCGGTTTCCCGGCTCCCGATTGCCTCCCACGCGGCAGCGTTGGCCCGCCCCAGGAAGAACGCTATCAACCCGCCGTCAGAAGCAAGCGCTTCCCCCAGCGCCTCACTATCTGGAACCGAGCTGTACTGATAAACCGTCAAAGGAAGCTCAGCGGCAGACAGCCCCCGCGTTTCGCGCCGCTGTTCAAACGAGCGGCGAAAGCGTTCCAGCTCGTCGGCGCGCTGCGGCGAGTCAACCAGAAACAGCAGCGTGCATGCGGCAGAGGCACCGCTACCGTGGTCTGCGGCCAGCACGTCAGCCGCCGCCCGCCCCGCGGCCTCGAAGGCAGCGCTGCGATCAAAGCTGACTGCGGCTACGTTGGGCGCCGGCACTGCAGTGTCGCGGCCTATCATGTAGAAGCTCCGCTCTGGAGACTCAGCGGCCACCTGCAGTGCCATCCGGCCAACCAGCGCCGGCAGCAGCACCGTCGGGGCATTGTGGGTTTCCAGCGCAAACCTCAGAGCGCCGGCGGTCAACTCATCAAGTGACACCACCAGCGCGCGCGCGCTCTGCGCGCGCGCGCTGCGACGCAGCTCGCGGCTCAGACTGCCGTTACTGTCTGCGGTTGCCGAGAGAACGGGGTCCAGAATGACCAGGACGTCCGGCGCACAGCCGCTCAGGACCACAGCCGTCGCGATGACGGCAAACGCCGCGCGAACCGGCAGCTTCACAGCGCGTCGTTCACGCCGGCATCGCTGTAGCTACGATCGGGGTAGTAGGCGGTACGCAACAGAAAGTAGCCAACTGCAAAGGCGGCGATCACCAGTACTGCAACCGTAGCACCGGGCAGTCTGTGTCCGAGTGTCAGCAACAGCGGCGCAAACACGGTCAGCACGGGCACAATCAGCAATAGCAGCAGGTAGAGCGAACGCAGTACGATTCTCGGCTCGCGAACCCACGCCCCCGATAGAACCGGAGCCAGCGCCACCAGCGCGGCGCGTTGCGCCGGCAGCACCAGAATCCGGTAGGCGCCCATGTAACCGGTATCCAGGATAACCTCACCCACCCCGAAAGCGGTCAGAAATGCCGCCAGAAAGAGGGTCATAGCCGGTACCATTGCACGGTCGTCGTGCGAGGCCAGGCGGTGATAGAAGATGAAGAACCCGCCGATACCCAGAACGTAGGGCAGATAGGCATCGCGGACAGCAAAAAAAAGCAGCAGATCAGCCGGCTGGTAGCGCAGCTCCAGCAGTGCCCGCAGCGCCACACTGGCTACAAACCCCACGGCATACCAGAGCACCCCGCGCACAATCGGGCCGGCCGGGTTCCCGCGTTCACCGGTGTAGCAGAGGATCACATAACAGGTCAGCGGAACCGCCAGCAACGTAAACAGTATCATAGCGTTGACGGAGGCTATCATGAGTGCTTTCGGCTGTGCAAGCCGCTATTGACACTGCCGATGGCTGAATCTAGTATGCCCACAAACATGAGCAACAACCTTGGACAATCGCTTAGCGCTATACCTCAGGATCTCTTATTCGAAGACGGAGTAACGCTCGACAGCGGCCGCACGTTTGCCCCGATCAACGTGCGCTATGAAACTTACGGTACCCTTGACCGGGAACGCTCCAACGCCATTCTGATTGTGCACGCCTTCTCCGGCGATGCACACGCGGCCGGCGTGCATCCCGGAGATACGCTTCCCGGATGGTGGGACAACATGATCGGCCCCGGTAAGGCGTTCGATACCAACACCTACTTTGTCATCTGTTCCAACGTGCTCGGTGGCTGCCAGGGGACAACCGGCCCCGGCTCCCCCGACCCGCTGACCGGACGCCCGTATGCGCTGGAGTTTCCCGTAGTTACCATCAATGATATGGTGAAGGTGCAGAAGCGCCTGATAGAGCACCTTGGTATCGACAGGCTGCTCACCGTTGCCGGAGGCTCTATGGGCGGCATGCAGGCGCTGGAGTGGGCCGTTACTTATCCTGAATCGGTTGCCACCGCGATCATTCTGGCTGCCACTTCGTGTCTGTCCGCGCAGGGAATCGCCTTCGACGCGGTAGGCCGCAACGCCATCATGTCCGACCCGCGCTGGAACAACGGCAACTACTACGACACCGAACCACCGGCGCGCGGCCTGGCGATCGCGCGTATGCTCGGACACATCACCTATCTGTCCGACGAGTCGATGGGGATGAAGTTTGGACGCAAACTGCAGCAACGTTCGCAGTTCGGATTCGACTTTGACGATCAATTTGCCGTGGAGAGTTACCTCGAGCACCAGGGCGGCAAATTTGTCGACCGCTTTGACGCCAACTCTTACATATATCTGACCAAGGCGATGGACTATTACGACATCGGCAAGCGCTACGGGAGCCTGCAGCACGCCTTCGAGCAGGGCACCTCCAAGTACCTTGTGATCTCGTTCACCTCGGACTGGCTCTATCCACCGTACCAGTCCAAGGAAATGGTATTCGCAATGATAAAAGCCGGCAAGGACGCCTCGTACGCCGAACTATCAAGCCCGTACGGGCACGACTCCTTTCTGCTCGAAACCACTCGCCAGGCCGAGATCATCAGCGGCTTTCTGGAGACCGCGTATGCGAGAACGTGATCATTTCAG
>SKLB01000118.1 GCA_007123465.1 Spirochaetales bacterium | reverse complement strand
CTCTTCGATCCGCTGGTAGATCCGCTCCTCGACAAAGATCTGTTCCAGCGTGCGCGCGTGCAGCCGGTCGAGCAGCTTGCCGCGCTCGAGCTCCAGTTCGGCGGTGAGAATCGCAACCAGACGCCGCGCGTGGTACTGCAGCACCTCGCTCACGCTCATGATGACCGGGGTGTTGTCCTTGATCACCAACAGGTTGACCGAGATGGAGTTCTCGCAGTCGGTGAACGCAAACAGTGAGTCGATGGTGTCTTCGGTGGTGATACCACGCGCCAGCTTGACTTCGATCTCTACATGCTCGGTGGTAAAGTCGTTGATACCGGCGATCTTGATTTTATTCTTGCGTGCGGCGTTCTCGATGCTGGCGATCAGACTCTCGGTGGTGGACCCGAACGGCAGCTCACGAATCACAATGCGCTTGGGGTCCGAGGTATCGAGCCTGGCGCGTACCAGCACTTTGCCCAGCCCGTCCTGGTAGTCCGAAACATCCACCAGCCCACCGGTGGGGAAATCCGGATGGAGCGTCAACGCCTCATTCTGCAGCGCCGCTACCATTGCCTGCAACACCTCGATGAAATTGTGCGGCAGCACCCTGGTGGACATACCCACCGCGATGCCTTCGGCACCCTGGATCAGCACCAGCGGGATCTTGGCCGGAAACACCACCGGCTCGCGGTTGCGCCCGTCGTACGAATCGTCGTACTCGGTTATCTCAGGCTTGTACAGCAGCTGGCGAGCCAGTGCGTTGATGCGGCACTCGATGTAGCGGCTGGCCGATGCTTCGTCGCCGGTGTATATGTTGCCGAAGTTGCCCTGCTTGTCGATAAACAGGTCCTTGTTGGCCAGCACCACCAGCGCAGAATAGATCGACGCGTCACCGTGCGGGTGGTAGCGCATGCAGTGTCCCACAACGTTGGCAACCTTGTGAAACTTGCCGTCATCCATTTCAAAGAGGCTGTGCAGAATGCGCCGCTGGACCGGTTTGAGCCCGTCGTCGATGTGCGGTATTGCGCGGTCCTTGATGACGTAGGAGGCGTACTCGAGAAAGTTTGTGTTGAATACCGAGTTGACGTAGGCCATAACTCACTCCTGACCGGCCCACGCGGCCTAAATCAGATTCTCCATGATGAACTCGCGCCGTTCGGGGGTATTCTTGCCCATGTAGAACCCGAGCGTCTGCTGGATGCTCTTGATCGACTTCACGTTGACCGGCACGAGACGGATGTCCGGGCCGATGAACTGCCCGAATTCCTTTGGCGAAATCTCACCCAGCCCCTTGAACCGCGTAACCTCCGGACTCGAGATCCGCGCCAGCGCGTCCTGTTTTTCCGATGGGCTGTAGCAGTAGACGGTCTGCTGCTTGTTGCGCACGCGGAACAGCGGTGTCTCCAGAATGTAGATGCGCCCGGCAACCACCAGCTCTTCGAAGAAGTTGAGAAAGAAGGTAAGCAGCAGGTTTCGAATGTGGAAGCCGTCGTGATCGGCATCGGTGGCGATCACAATGCGCTCGTAACGCAGGCCTTCAATATCATTTTCGATGCCGAGCGCCATCATCATGTTGAACAGCTCTTCGTTGCGGTAGATGTCGGCGCGCTTCTTGGCGTACATGTTCTGCGGTTTGCCGCGCAGCGAGAAAATGGCCTGCGTATAAACGTCGCGCGAGCTGACCATCGACCCCGAGGCCGACTGCCCCTCCGTGATAAAGATCGTAGACTCTGCGCCTCCCTTGTCCCCGACGTGATATTTGCAATCTTTGAGGTTTGGAATCTTGAGCGCGATCTTCCTGGCTGCGTCGCGCGCCTCACGTTTGACCGCATTCAACTCTTTGCGCAACCGCTCGTTGTGAACGATCTTCTCTTCCAGTTTACGCGCCGCCGCGGTGTTCTTGTGCAGGAAATCCACCACACCCGAGCGCACATCGTTGATAATCCAGCCGCGGATCTCGGTGTTGCCGAGCTTGTTCTTGGTCTGGCTCTCAAAGATCGGGTTCTGCAGCTTGACCGAGATTGCACCGGCCATGCCCTCGCGCACGTCGATACCGGAGTAGTTGCGCTTGAAATACTCGTTGACGCCCTTGAGCAGGCCTTCGCGGAAGGCGCTCTGATGCGTACCGCCATCAGAGGTGTACTGCCCGTTGACAAACGAGAAGTAGGTCTCACCGTAGTTGGCGGTGCTGGTGAAAGCAAACTCAAGCTGCTTTGAGCGGTAGTGGCCGATGGCGTAGACCGTATCATCACCGACCTCGGCGTAGAGCAGATCGTAGAGTCCGCGCTTGGACTCAAATTTCTGCTTGCCCAGGTAGAGCGACAACCCGCTGTTAAGGTAGGCGTAGTTCCACAAACGCTGCTCGATGAACTCGAGGTTGTAGCGGTACTCGCCAAAAATCTCGTGATCGGGGATGAACTCTACGTAGGTACCGTCCTTCTCGCGCCCCGCCGAACCCTGCCTTTTACTCTGCAGAACGCCGCGCGAAAAGACCGCCTCAAAGTACTTGCCCTCACGGAATGCCACCACGCGGAAGTGTGATGAGAGTGCGTTTACCGCCTTGGTTCCCACGCCGTTGAGCCCAACCGAGAACTGGAACACTTCATCGTTGTACTTTGCCCCGGTATTGATGATCGACACGCAGTCGATAACCTTGCCCAGCGGGATGCCCCGACCGTAATCGCGGATCGACACGTGGTCACCGTCGATTGCCACCTGAATCCGGTCTCCGTGGCCCATGATGAACTCGTCGATACTGTTATCGATCACTTCCTTGATCAGAATGTAGATGCCGTCGTCGAGGTTGGCACCGTCACCGAGCCTGCCGATATACATCCCGGTCCGTAGACGGATGTGTTCCAGCGAGCTGAGTGTCCGG